>CATKAZ010000116.1 GCA_949745795.1 uncultured Oscillospiraceae bacterium
AATTCAATGACTCTTCAAGAAGTTCAAGACAAAGCTTTGTTGTATTATGCTGACCGGTACCAAAGCTTGACGCCGGATCAATTTCTAATACAATTCTTTCATCATTGTTACTGCATTCCTCCCAAGACGGTTTAACAAGCAATTTGTTTCCTACCTTCAGCGGTTTAAAATACTGTTTCCAATTATTTGCCCAGTCTTCTTCCTTAACCTGCAAAAGCTCCAATTCCAGACGTCCAAACACGTTATTTTCATCATTACTTTTTATTTGTTTAAGCAATGCCCGAAGGGATATCATCATTTCCATTCCCTGTGAATTATCAGGAAGATAAACTGTAATGCATGTCTCACAGTTACTGAGATCCATAAGATCATCATCAATATAATCCCATTTACCGTCTTTATTTTCCAGAAATTCTTTAAAGTCACTTGAATCCTTTACAACAAAGCCTTTAATACCAATATCCATTAAAGATGCACATAAAATATCAATACCTTCTGTTGCCGTATAAATATTAACTTCAGTCCAGTTCATTTTCAATTCCCTTTATTAATTTTTTTAAACAAGTATACTGCATCACGCTCATCTATAACCTTATCATTGTTTACATCCATATTATATTTGATTGGAAAATCTGTTTCATATGGTTTAGCAAGATATCTGTTCAGACATATTAAATCTTCTTTATCGATTTTTCCGTCCAAATTAACATCACCCTTATTAAGCAGATTTGTTGTAGTCGTAACGGAAGTTGTTATAGGTTTTGTTGATGTTGTAGTTTTAACAGTTGTTTTAACGGTTGTAGTTGTTGTTACTTTAGGAGTAGTAGTACTCTGAGTTGTTGCAGCGCCCACATAATCAACATATTCCATACAAACCCAACCGGTTTTATTGTTATAAGAAGCTTTTCCCCAATTTGCACTAACAGAACTTATATTTACCACACCATTATAAGGAACAAGACAAACTGTTGATTTATCTCCTCCTATTCCCGAACGCATATAAACCCCGTTTGACGCATTCACCTTATACTTTCCTATTTTATAACTATATGAACTCTCTGTATATTTAGTATATTCAAGATAAATCCAACCTGATTTATTCTTATATTCCACTTGTCCCCATTGATTATTATAAACTCGTGTTACAACTACAGTAGTACCGCTTGGAATGGTTAAAAGAATATTTGAAGAAGTACTGTATGACTGCCTTAGATTAAGAGCGTCAGTAGTTTTATAATGACCGGTCAAATACTTGTCAGTAGGGTTTACAGTTGTACCGTCAATCTTTGAAGGAGCATTTTTGCCTTTGTATAGTCTTACCTGAAGCATTCCGGCAGCATCATAATAGTCAAATAGCTTGTCCGTTTTATTCTGCGCAGGATCTATCATATAAACTTCACCATTTTTTATGGTATCTATAGCAATCCAATGTCCGTCATATTTCACGGACATTACAATATAATATCCTTGATTTATGTAATTTTTCAGTTCATTTGTTATACCCGATTTAGTATTTGAAGCAAAATATGCTTTCTTTTCAAACGTAAAATTAGGAACAAGTCCCGAAACTGCTCCCCAATAAACATTACCATAATTATCAAATCCGCCGTTTTTACTAAGATAATCACATAATGTTCCCGGATTAAATGTACTTTCACTTTTTGAGCCTGAATGAACAACCAATATTGCAATAGAAGTAACCGCACAACCGATTTCAGCCATTGTATCTCCGCATGAACCCAATGATTTATTTCCCCATCTGGAATCACTCTGAGTCCAATCCTTATAACCGCTGTCAGCCGAAACGGTGATACATGTACCGAACATAAAAATTAAAGCAATTACAAATGCAATAATTTTATTTGTTTTTCTAACCATTATCGTTCACCCTTTTTCTTAATAGAATTGTAATTTTATTTTCATTCAAAATCATGAGATTTAACCAAAATGTAACTTTTACAATTACTTATTAATTATAACATGGCTTTAATGGTTTTTCAATCCATAATGTTGTCCATATTTCACACTTTTTTTTGTGAGTTTTTACTAAAAAAATTATACTTTTATAATAAAGATACCATATATTACAAAAAAATTACAATTTATGAAGTAATTTTTACTTTTTCATATAAAAAAATACCGCAGAAAATCTGCGGTATCGCTAATTATTTATTTTTCGGACGTGTCACAAAATAAATTATACTTTCAATTATTAAAAACGCTGCGGTAACCGCAATAAAAAACGGAACTAATCCCCAGCCGCCTTTTCGCTCATTATTATCGGAGTCATTATTATCCGAAGGTTTCTTTAACTCATTATTTTCATTCTTTCCTGCGGCAGAATTTTGAGTGAACTCACTATCAGACTTATTAGCATTAGGATCACTGCTGCCCTTAGTTACAATAACACCGCCGTTTTTATCCGCAAGATAAGCGCTGACCCATGCAAGAGGAGTATTCCAATTTATGGTGCATTCATTTACAGACCACGCCTCAATATTATCCATATAGCATTTTGCCGGCGCTCTTTCTCCCAATTTCCAGCCAGAACCTCTAACCCACGGATCCTGCATTCCCGAATTAGGTCCGCCCACAAGCACACCGTTAGGAGCTTCCGGAAAATTTGAATCAGCTTGATACGACCACCATCTGTGATGAGGATTTTGAACGGTATGAGTACCATAACCCGTAACATATGAATAGTCCATAGGATTTCTTCCCAATATATAATCCATACCGCTTACCACACCTTCAAGATAATCATCTTCTCCGGTAAGTTCATAAGCATAGGCCATTACTATATTATTATTCATAATAAATGAATTAGAACCCCATATATATCCATGTTTGTCAATTGCATAGCTAATTGTTCCGGGCTCATAAGGCTGACCATATCCCTGCTTTTCAGTAAGTTCTTCATAATAATCTGCCGCTTCAGAAATACTTTTTGTCAATTGCTCTTTTACTTGTGAACTCATTTTTTCGGTATTTAAAGCCAGTGATAGATTACCAAGTGCAGCAACATGTGCCCAGTTAAAGCTTCCTGAACTATCTACATCTTCACCACCTGAAAGCTTTACTTCCATTTTCATATAATGAGGTGATGATTCAATATCTTTTTGATATGCCGGATCTCCTGTAGCAAGAAAAAGTTCACATGCTGCCCAATAAAATTCATCTGTTGCATCATCATCACCATAAGCACCGCCGCCTACCGATTCATCAATGGGCGCATACATATCCGGATGTTTTTTTGCTGCCTCATAAGCTGTTTTAGCATTATTCAGACATGTTTCTGCAAATTTAGGATCAATTTCCTTCCACAGACGGTAAGCCTGTGCCGCACAGGCAGACATATTCAAAGTTGCAGCAGTAGTCGGCGGTTTTATTATACGTTCCTCCTGATCATCAGCAGGCGCTAAAGCCAATGCAGTCCATTTTATGTCATGAACCTTATGATAAACCATACCTGCATAATCACCGCTTGCAACCATCATTTTAAACATCCATTCCATCTCATATCTAGCTTCGTCAAGCAGATCAGGATATCCATTGGAATTTTCCGGTATACTCATAGTACCGTCCGCATAAACCGCTTCGCTTCCGTTTTTCAGAGCCATTTCATATTGATTTTGCATAGTCCATAAAGAAATACCGCCATTTACAACATATTTACCATGATCTCCTGCATCATACCAACCGCCTGTTACGTCCTGAGTACCGCTGCTGCCGGAATAACCCCATGTTTGCTCAATTGCCGCAACATCAGACTGATGCCCTGCTGCCCGTGCCAAAGAAGAACTGTCTCCTGAAATTATATACTGACTCTCTATATCAATACCGCTTCTGTTCTGATAAAAATAATTGAGAGAATCATAAAGCATATATGAATACATCTCACCGTTTCCGATTTTAAATTCACGGCTTTTAGCACCGTCCTCAGATTCAAGATAATAAGTACCTTCTTTATTATAATCGGAAAAATCAAGTTCATGAACATTATCTATAGAATCGGCATCAAGTCCTTTAGATTCAGACTTACCTTCAAAAACAGTTTTTCCGCCGGTATCTTTCAACATAAACTTAACAGAAGAAGTTGAATTGGATAAAAGTGTTGCTTTTTTATTCATATTAGTAAAATATCCCAGCTGATTAGTAAGAATATCCGATCTCACCCATTCTTCTTCGGATTTATAATCATATTCATCACTAGTAGTACATTCAAGAGACATATTATCAAAAGTAAATACCGTTCCTTCAGGCACAGTGTCACCGCCTATATGAAATGCCCATTCCACTTCGGCAGTCCTGTTAGCGGTAAACGTTCCCTCTACCTTTTTAGTTTGGTTTGCCTGAAGCTGCTGAACGTTCCAAAACGCCTCATGCTGTGACGGATCAGGTTCACCATGCCAATCTTCTGCAAACGGCTCTGCCATATCACCTATTTTAGTGTAATACGTACAGTCATTGCTTGCAGTTATTTCAAATGAAACCTTATAAGTATTACCGCTTACAATAGTAAGCCCTCTATGACGAAATTGACAGTCCCATCTGTCTTCTCCGCCCTTTGACGCTCCTCCCGGATTTACAATAGTTATTTTATAAACTCCTCCGGAAATTTCAAATTCCATTTTTCCCGGAACAGACTCACATACATGCCATGGAAGTCCAACGCCATTCTCAAAATCGGTTTGTCCTAACTGCTGTCCGGCAGAAACAAATGTTAACGGAGTAATAGATGTACCGATCACATTTAAAGTTGTTACAGCAGAAACCGCAATAATGGACAGTGCTTTTTTAATTCTGTTTTTTGTCACTGTAATCCCTCCTGTTTCCTATATTTCCATTTTACATACTAATACTTTAATACATTTTTTCATTAATGTAAAGGGGAAAAATAAATTTTTTTGTTTTTAATTCGACATCGCCAAAGCATGCAAATAAAAATTGTTTATATCGCTCATAAACTGGTCTGAAAGCTTACAAGTAATATTCTTATCGATTTTATTATAAAATTCTTTTTTAATTTCATGGGGAATCTCATCATTATACTGCTTGTTAAGTTCATCATATTCTTTGTCCAGTTCTTTTAGATATTCCGCTCCTTCTTCTGTCATGGAAATATTATTATGACCGTTTAATTTACCGTCAAACTCTTTATACACAACATTCGAATTAGTAATTTCATCTTTATGTGCGATAATTGACGCACCGTCAAACTTTACCGTTTCATCTCCCGTACCGTGAATAATCATTACATAAGCATCTGAAGAATTAATAGCGTCAACTGCCGAAATATTAGCCTTTTTTCCAAAAGTTAGTTTATTATTAAGCCATATAAACGGGTATTCAATATCAGTAAGAGTATGTCCTATCATATTTTCAGAAAGTTCTTTCAATATTTCCATAGGCGTATTATATCCTGCAATGCTCACAGATGCCTTAACATCATGATCTGATTCTAAAACTGCCGCAACGGCATATCCTCCCCAGCCATGACCGTAAAGCAATATCGGAAGATTTTTTAATTTTTTATTTGATTCAACATATGTAAGTGCAGCGTCAAGATCCACAGCAGACTGTGCCATGCCAATCATACCGCTTCCCTCACTATTATGGCAGCCGGTATTATCAAATGCAAATATACAATATCCCTGTTCAATAAAATATAATATTTCAGAAGTAAAACTCTCTGCTCCGCCTCCCATATCATGAGACATTACAATTAATCCTTTACCGTTTTCATTACCGCATACATATCCAATCATTCTATTTTTTCCGGAATAAAATGTTTCAACTCTTTTATATTTATCCAAATGATCAATATCTTCCAATCTTAAAAACGCAGTAAAATAATTTATATCCGATCTGCCAAAATTTCTCTTTAAAATAAATTTTACTGAAAAATATGAACCTATACAGAAAATCAGAATAAAAGCACAAAGAAGAGTAATTATTATTCTTTTTATAAGTTGCCTCTTTGTTATTTTCATACCAATCTCCTATTTTATATTTTTAAATGATAATACCGCACAGTAATGGAGAGGCGGCAAGCCCGAAATCAAAAGTATTTCCATTGTCAACTTCCTTCATAATCTCCTCCTATATTTTCATTGTCAGCGAAATCCTTTTTCTTTTAACATCGACGTCCATGACTCTGACCTTAACGATTTCCCCTACCTTGACAGCCTCCAGCGGATGCTTTATAAATCGGTCGCATATCTGTGAAATATGCACAAGACCGTCTTCATGCATTCCGATATCAACAAACGCTCCAAAATCTATAACATTTCTGACCGTTCCCACAAGCTCCATACCCGGCTTAAGATCCTTAATCTCCATAATATCTCCGCTTCTCATAAGGGGTGCAGGAAGCTCGTCACGGGGATCACGTCCCGGCTTCTGCAATTCTTCCATTATATCAGTAAGAGTAGGAACACCGATACCAAGTCTTTCACACACTGATTTCCTTCCCATCTGATTAACCGTATCCTTTATTTTCCCCATTTCAGGCGTACCGATATCAGCAAGCTTAAATCCGCATTCTTCCATAAGTCCTTTTGCAGCTTCATAACTTTCAGGGTGTACGGCAGTATTGTCCAAAGGATTCTTCCCCTCTCTTACTCTTAAAAATCCTGCACACTGTTCAAACGCCTTTTTACCTAGCTTCGGAACCTTCAAAAGCTGTTTTCTATCGGTAAATACACCGTTTTCCTCACGGTATGACACAATATTTTTAGCTACTGTTCCATTGATTCCCGAAATATATGAAAGCAAAGAATGAGAAGCGGTATTGAGGTCAACACCAACAGAATTTACACAGTCCTCAACAACACCGCTAAGAGCCTCATTCATTCTGGCTTTTGGCATATCATGCTGATACTGTCCTACTCCGATTGCCTTAGGATCAATTTTTACAAGCTCCGCCAACGGATCCTGCAAACGTCTTGCAATTGAAATTGCTCCCCTAATAGATACGTCAAATTCAGGGAATTCTTCCGCTGCAAGCTTAGAAGCGGAGTAAACAGAAGCTCCCGCTTCACTTACCACCATATAGCTTACTTTTTGGGTTATTTCGTGAAGAATTTCTGCAATAAGCGCTTCGCTTTCCCGTGAAGCCGTACCATTACCGATAGCTATAGCAGTAACACCATTTTTTTCAATAATAGCCTTAATTTTAGATTTTGCCGCATTATCCTTGTCCTTACGAAATGTAGGATATACTATTGCTGAATCAAGAACTTTACCTGTATTGTCAACAACCGCAAGCTTACAGCCATGAGCATAACCGGGATCAAAACCCAATGTGATTTGATCTTTTACCGGCGGCTGTAAAAGAAGCTGTCTAAGATTAGAAGAAAATACTTTTATTGCTCCCTCAGCGGCTTTTGCAGTCAGCTCTGATCTGATTTCACGCTCCACTGACGGCATTATAAGACGCTTACAGCTGTCCTGCGCAGCAGCTTGAACAAGCTTTCCGCATTTACTATTATTTTTAACATACATTTTTTCAGCAACAGAATAACAAAATTCTTCGTCAATTACTATAGAAACCTTCAGCGCTCCCTCTTTTTCACCTCTGTCAAGAGCGAGAATTCTGTGTCCGGCAATTTTGGATACACCCTCGCTGAATTCATAGTAATTCTGATATACAGTTTCTGCTTCTTCGTCCGTTGCCTTAGATTCTATTTTTGCCGCTTTTTCATAAAGCTCCCTTATTTTCTTTCTGAGTTCTGCATTATCTGAAATATCCTCCGCAATTATGTCCATAGCGCCTTGCAAAGCAGCGTCTGACGTTTCAATTTCCTTTTCAGGATTTATATACTTTTCAGACTCCGATTCCGGATTGCTGTTATCTTCTTGTTTAATAATGAATTCTGCAAGCGGTTCAAGTCCTCTGTCACGGGCAACGCTTGCTCTGGTTTTTCTTTTGGGCTTGAACGGTCTGTATATATCTTCAACCTCAACAAGCGTTACTGCTTTTTCAAGCGCCGCTGAAATTTCTTCAGTCAGCTTGCCTTGTTCTTCGATTGATGAGCTTACTTCGTTTTTTCTGTTTTCCAGATTACGCAAATATGTAAGCCTGTCATTCAATTCCCTGAGCAGCTGGTCATCAAGTGAACCTGTAAGTTCTTTTCTGTATCGTGCTATAAACGGTATTGTTTTACCTTCATCAATAAGTTTAACAGTATTGTCAACCTGTTCCGGTTTTAATTTAAATTCTTCCGCTAATTTTTTATTAATATCCATAATTTACTGCCTTTCAAAAGTATAATAATATAATTTTACCACTTTTTATATATTTTTTCAATCAAAAAAATTCCTTTCAGAAAATAGATTTCTGAAAGGTACTAAATTAAATAACTTCTTCTGTCTCACATTTTTTAGGTCTTGACATAAGCTTGCCCAATGCCTCTTTTACATTACCCTTATTAAAAAGTACATTATTAAGCTGTTCGGTAATCGGCATTGAAACTCCCACCTTTTCGGCAAGTTCCAAGGCCACCTTACAGCAATTATAACCTTCAACAGTACCCACAAGCTTTACCGCCTCTTCAGGGCTTACTCCCTGACCGATAAGAATTCCCGCACGTCTGTTTCTGCTGTGCATACTGGTACATGTAACAATAAGATCGCCTATTCCGGTAAGTCCAGCAAAAGTTGAAGCTGAAGCTCCAAGGGCTACCCCAAGTCTTCCTATTTCTGTAATTCCCCTTGTCATAAGAGCGGCTTTGGTATTATCACCGTAATTTAAACCGTCGCATATTCCGGCGCAAACAGCTATTATATTTTTAAGCGCTCCTCCTATTTCACAGCCTACCACATCGCTATTTATATAAATTCTGAAAACATTACTGCTCATAGTATCCTGAATGTAAGCCGCAGCTTCCATATCTTCCGACGCTGCCACAACCGTAGTGGGAATTCCAAGAGCAACCTCCTCCGCATGAGACGGTCCGGATAGAATTACAATAGGAGAATCCTTGACCTCTTCACGGATAACATCACTGATAAGCTTATGAGTACCATTCTCCAAACCTTTACTGGTATTTACAACTATCATGTCCTTAGTTATAAAAGGAGCGGCATTCCTAACAACGTTCCTTACAAAAGGAGATGGAATTCCAAGAAGAACAATGTCACTTCCGGTTACACATGAAATATCTGCATTAAGTTCAATTGATTCAGGAATTTTTACTCCCGGAAGCTTTGCTTTATGTTCCCTGTCTGCTCTGATATCGTCCAGTTCACTTTCAAACGCAGACCAAACAGTAACCTCATGACCGATACGATTCAGCATAACCGCAAGAGACATACCAAATCCTCCGGAACCCAGTATTGTTATCTTTGCCATATTTATTCCTCCTTTTTATGAAATGAAAATCTGTTCTCATTTCCGTTTTTCAGTCTGGTAATATTTGTTCTATGCATAAATATTATCAATATACATATAGGCAATGTCAATATTGTATAAACAAGAGAAATCTTTAAAGAAGTCCCCTCAGCAAAATATTGCATAAAAAAAGTAACAAACGGACAGCAAATCGTAGCGATGATCGACGATAAAGAAACATATTTACTCACTGCCAGAATAATCGCAAAAATTAATATTAAAATTCCAAATACAATCGGATCAATAACTAAAAATACCGAAACTCCCACAAGTACACCCTTACCGCCCTTAAACCCGTAATAAAGCGGAAAAATATGCCCGATAACCGCAAAAAATCCGGCAATATAACCGATAAAATGTACATCGTTATCAGGACCTAAGCCAACTCCCAGCAAGCTGCATATAAGCTTACAGATAATAACCGCAACAATGCCTTTAAGCAAATCACCTATAAGAGTAAGGGCTGCCGGAAGCTTTCCGAAGCATCTAAGCGTATTAGTAAGTCCGGCATTAAAGCTGCCGTATTTTCTGATATCTTCACCCTTCAAAAGCTTTACCACTATAATCGAAGAATTACAGCTTCCCAAAAGATATGAAACTATTGCCGAAAATACAATTGCAACAAGAATTTGTAAAACCATTATTTGTCTCCTCGTTCCCTTACTACAAATCTTACAGGCGTACCGGAAAGTCCGAATGTGGCTCTTATCTGATTTTCAAGGTAACGCTGATACGAAAAATGAAATAAATCAGAACGATTTACAAACGTTACAAATGTTGGCGGTTTAGTGGACGCCTGCGTCATATAGTAAATTTTCAGTCTTCTGCCTTTATCCGACGGCGGCTGTACCCTTGTTGTAGCATATGCAAGAACATCATTAAGCATTCCTGTTGAAATTCTCATGCAATTTTGTTCATTGACATATTTTATCATCTCATACAGCTTGTTTATTCTTTGTCCGGTTTTAGCGGAAATAAAAACAAAAGGAACATATGACATAAAGCTAAAATCATTTTCAAGTTTTGTCTGAAATTCCTTCATTGTATTGTCACTCTTCTCAATTGCATCCCATTTATTTACAGCAATTATTGAAGCTTTTCCCTGCTCATGAGCATAACCGGCAATTTTTGAATCCTGTTCGGTAAATCCCACTTCGGCATCAATAACAATAACGCATACGTCCGCTCTGTCAACAGCCATATATGCACGCAATACACTGTAATGTTCTATTCTTTCATTTACCTTTGATTTTTTTCTTATTCCTGCTGTGTCGATGAATACAAATTTTCCTTCATCATTTTCAATGACAGTATCTGTTGCATCACGAGTAGTACCGGCAATATTTGAAACAATTACACGTTCCTCTCCTGCTATTTTATTTATCAATGAAGATTTTCCTACATTCGGTTTTCCTATAACAGCTACTTTTATAAATTCTTCTTCATAGTCTTCGGTTTTATCATCAGGAAAATATTTAAATATTTCATCAAGCAGATCTCCTGTTCCGTGACCATGCTGAGACGAAATCGGAAAAGGATCTCCCAGACCAAGATTATAAAACTCATATATTTCAACAGGGGTTTCACCGATAGTGTCACATTTATTTACTGCGAGTACTATAGGTTTTCCGCTCTTTTGAAGCATAGAAGCAACTTCTTGATCAGTTGAAGTAACACCGCACCTAACATCTGTTACCAGAACTATAACATCAGCTCTTTCGATGGCAAGCTCTGCCTGACGTCTCATCTGAGACAGTATAATATCATCGGAAGCCGGTTCAATACCTCCGGTATCTACTACCATGAATTCTCTGGCACGCCACTCGCATTTTGAATAAATTCTGTCTCTGGTAACACCCGGCGTATCCTCAACTATAGAAATCCGCTGACCTACCAGTTTATTAAACAGTGTTGATTTTCCGACATTTGGACGTCCAACCACTGCAACTACAGGCAATGACATTTAAACATCCCCTTTCTTAATTAGTTTTAACCTAATACAATTATATAAACGGAAAGGAGAGGAAGATTGCTCCTCCTCTCCTCCTCTCAAGCATTATTAGGCATCCATTTTGATAACCTCAACGCCCTTGTAGAATCCACAATTCTTACAAACCTTATGCGGAGCCTTTAATTCACCGCAGTTATCGCATCTGCTGAACGCAGGTGCATCCAGCTTCCAAACTGCAGAACGTCTTTTATCACGTCTTGCCTTGGAAGTTTTTCTCTTTGGTACAGCCATTCCGGCACCTCCTTACAGCTTTGCATTAACAAAGCTCAGTTTTTTTGGCAATTACACTCGGATTCGTTCAAGTCACAGCCGCACACAGGACAAAGTCCCCTGCAATCTTCACAGCAAAGCAATTTAGTGGGCAATTCCAGAAGCAAATCCGAAAGAGCAATCTCATTTACATCGACCCTATAATTTTCCGCAACAATATATTCATCGTTGTCAGAATTTAAGGCACTGACAATTACATGCTGAAATTCATAGAAATAATCCCTTTCCAGTTCTTTCAGACATCTGTCACAGACGATATTTAATGTAAACTTTACGGAATAATCCATATGAACAACGTCAGCACGATTATAAAAACTTCCGGAAACTGTTACAGATCCTGCAAAATCATAGCCGCATGACTGTTCCAATTCGGCAATAGGAATTTCCGTTTCAAATTCCTTACGCTCTCCGATAATATTAAAAACCTGACGTAAATCCGCTGTCATAAACTTACTCCCTCACAAGCATCACAAATTCTATTATATACAAAATGTCGCTTATTGTCAATACTTTTTTTATTAATCAGCAAATTTTGTTACACTTGCAGGCAGTTCTTCATTATCAGCTGAAACTGTGAAAATAACCTGTGTGTCATCGCCTGTCAGCTTGTCCAGCTTATCAAGCATGATACCGAATTCATCAAAATCAGTACCGCCGATTTTAAGAATCGAATCAACAAAGATTTCCTTGATATCATAATTACCGGCAAGCATTCCGGCAACAAAACCATAGAATGAATCATAACCTGAGATGTTGAAACGTTCTGCATCAACAAGTCTTACCTTATAACTGATATCATAAGTAAGCTTAGCGCCCTTTTCAATACATATAAGATCACCGTTTGTTGACTTAACTGCGTCATTGATCATATCAATAAGAATTTTTGTTTTACCTGTACCCTTTTTGCCTGTTATTAACTTAATCATTTATAACTCCTTCCGTCATACGCATGACATAAATATTGCTGCATTGTATAATGCGTTTTATTGCAGGACCCTATTTAAGGTCACAGCAGCTTAAACGAATATCCCAAGGACACTCATATAAGTTTTTTAATTATCTAAGCTTAGCCTCCAGCGCCTCTTTCTGATCTTCATAACCCGGCTTGCCGAGGAGTGCAAACATATTGGATTTATAGCTTTCTACACCCGGCTGATTAAACGGATTTACACCCAAAACATATCCTGATACCGCACATGCCTTTTCAAAGAAATAAATCATATATCCGAGATTTTCTTCATCAATATCATCAAGTTCGAGAATTATATTAGGAACGCCGCCTTCAGTATGAGCAAGAACAGTACCCTCAAGCGCTTTTCTGTTTACTATTGACATATTCTGATTTGTAAGGAAATTCAGACCGTCAAGATTTTCGGCATCGTCTTCAAGGAAAAGATCCTGCTTAGGATTTTTTATATCAACAACAGTTTCAAACATAACTCTTGAACCGTCCTGAATAAACTGACCCATTGAATGCAAATCTGTTGAAAAAACAACTGAAGCCGGTAAAATACCCTTGTTATCCTTTCCTTCACTTTCACCGAAAAGCTGCTTATACCATTCCGACATCATGCAGAATGCGGGATCATATGAAACCATAAGCTCAACAGCCTTGCCCTTGCGGTAAAGAATATTTCTGAGAGCCGCATATTTATAACAGTCGTTATTGTCAAAATCAGCCGCAAAATCTTCTCTTGCCTGTGCAGCGCCCTTCATAAGTCCGTCAATATCACAGCCTGCTACGGCAATCGGAAGAAGCCCTACCGCTGTAAGCACTGAGAAACGTCCGCCTACGTCGTCCGGGATCACAAATGTTTCATAGCCTTCGGCATCGGCAAGATTTTTAAGTGTTCCTCTAGCCTTGTCTGTGGTACAGAAAATTCTGTCCTTCGCTCCGTCACGTCCATACTTATCTTCAACAAGCTTTTTGAAAATTCTGAAAGCAAGAGCAGGTTCGGTAGTAGTACCGGACTTAGAAATAACATTTACCGCAATATCCTTACCCTCACAAATAGACAGTATTTCCTGAAGATATGTGGGGTTAATATTATTGCCGACATAATAAATATCAGGCGTATCTTTTTTCATATTATTATAGAATGGAGATTTCAGCAGTTCAATAGCTGCTCTGGCTCCAAGATAAGAACCTCCGATACCGATTACAATAAGAACATCGGCTGTTTTCTTAATTTTTTCAGCGGCAGCCTTGATTCTAGAAAATTCTTCCTTATCATAATCCACCGGCAGATCAAGCCATCCCAAAAAGTCGTTGCCAAGACCTGTTCTGTCATGAAGAACCTTAGCCGCAGTTTCAACCTGCGCCTTGATACCGCTCATTTCATCTTCGTTAACAAATTTCTGAACATATTTGCCGTTCAACTTCAAAGACATTTCAGTTTCCTCCAGTCAATAATAAGCATAATTTAAATATTTTTCACAATACATTCTTACACTTATCATTTTACTATATTTCCTTTTTATTTGCAAGACGTAACTTCATTATTGTTGATTATTAACAATAACCAACTGTATCATTTGTACATAATATCCAAATATTTCTTTACTGCCTTCAAAAATGTCATACTCTCTACAGAATCTGAAGCTATAAGATCGGTTTCATAAAGTAATCTATCACCATTATAGAACCCTACTGTACCTACTTTTTGTCCTTTTTTCACAGGAGCATCAACATATTCCGGAATAAATATTACCGAGCTTAGCTCTTCGCCGCTTTTAGGAACAACCAAGCCCATTAAATCCTCCGCCTCAATTTCAACGGCAGTATCTACACCATGATGAACTGCCAGCGGCTTTAAAAATTCGTTTGAGAACGCCGGAGTAGTCACCTTATACGAAGAAAATCCAGACGCCAAAAGCGACTTACCTATTGAAAATCTTTCATCTTTATCCGAACATCCCATAACGACAGAAATATATATTTGACCGTCTCTTTCCGCCGCTAATGATAAAGTATATCCGGACTGCTCTGAATGACCCGCTTTAACCCCCAGAATACCTTCATATGTTCTCACAAGTCTATTTTCATTTACCAGTTCCGTCTGACCGTCTCGTACGCTGTCCATCCATGAAGTCATATAGCTTTTAAGAAAATCATACTTTAAAAGCTCACGCGTAAGCAAAGCCATATCGCCGGCAGTTGAATACTGTCCCTGTTCGTCATATCCGGCACAATTTTTAAATACAGTATCTCTCATTCCCAATTCAAATGCTCTGGCATTCATCATTCCGACAAATTCATTTTCATCTCCGCCTATTTCTTCTGCCAATACCATTGCAGCGTCATTGGCATTTCCGATTATAACAGCTTTAAGTAATTCATCAACGGTTATCGTTTCTCCCTGCATAAGCCATACTACTGCTCCCTGCTGCTGATTTGCATTAGCGCTTGCAGTAAGTTTAGCATCAATTGACATATTACCGCATTCAATTTCTTCCGCTGCAAGAAGAATAGTCATAAGTTTGTTAAGCGTACCCTGCGGAACACGTTTATAACCGTTTTCCTCACTTATTACATTCCCTGTAGACGCTTCCATAAGCAATGTACACTGAACATAGCTTTTAGTTTCTTCCTCAGCAAAGCATGTACAAGGCGTTATAAAAAACAGCAGTGTAGATAAGCATAATGATAAAATTTTTTTCATGATAACCCTCCCCAAAATATTGTTCATGGAAATTATATGCAATTATCATAAAAAAAATCCGGAAAAATTAAAAAGCTGTCAGTTCATAACCGACAGCTTTAGTTTTATCTACGCTTAAAAATAAATTTCACAATGTTATTTTACAAGATACTTTTCAATATCCTTTGCAAAATTACCCGGTTCATCAGTATGAGCCTTAAGTTCGATTGGCTTTGAAAGATCAAGACTGAAAATACCCATAATTGACTTTGCATCTACGGCATATCTGCCTGAAATCAAATCAACGTCAAAATCATATCTCATTACCATGTTAACAAAATCTTTTACATCATTGATTGCTGCCAGAGAAATCTTATAAGTCACCATAATTATACCTCCTAAATTACAAGCAATTACTTATGCGGAATGTTTCTGATTCTATTTCCGCTGTATAAATAATACCACTCTTAAAAAATAAAGTCAATACGATTGAAATATTTTCGTAAATTTAGTATAATGAATAGGCTGACATTTGGTTTATTTTTATTCACCTTGATTATTTTGTAGTGTCTGCACAATATACATTGTTTAAACTTGTTAAACATAAACATAACATTTTAACGAAAGGCAAAAAATATGAACGCTCATTTTATCAGCTTCGGCTGTAAGGTAAATCAATATGAAACTGAAAGCATTAAAGAAATTTTTATGTCGGAAAATTACAATATAACCGATATTCCCGATAACGCCGATGTAATCGTAATCAATTCCTGCACTGTAACCTCCTCCGGAGACAGTAAAACGCTCCATTCTTTAAAGCATATACGAAAACTAAACCCTAATGCTGTCATAGTACTTACCGGATGCCTTCCTCAGGCATCTCCTAATATTGCGGACAATCTTCCGGAAGCGGATATAGTAACCGGAACAAAAAACAGAAATAAAATTCCGGAGCTTGTTAAACATTACATTGAAAAAAGAAACCAGATTGTTCAAATTTCAAAATACGGCAAATGCGACGATTTTGAAAATATTAAATGCAGCGAATTTAAAAATAAAACAAGAGCATTTGTTAAAATTCAGGACGGCTGCAATCAGTTTTGCAGCTACTGTATTATTCCTTACGCAAGAGGAAGATGCCGTTCAAAACCAATTGAAACTTTAAAAAAAGAAATTAAAGAACTTGCCGCAAACGGTCATAAGGAAATTGTTCTTGTCGGAATAAATCTTGCATTTTACGGAAAAGAATTCGGTCTCCGCCTAGCAGACGCAATTGAAGTATGCTGTAATATAAAAGGCGTAGAACGCGTAAGACTCGGCTCCCTTGAACCTGAAGTCATTACAGACAGCGATCTTGAACGACTTTCAAAGCTTCCGCAGTTTTGTCCTCACTTTCATTTATCTCTGCAAAGCGGCTGTGACAAAACTCTGAAAAATATGAACCGTCATTACAATTGTAAACAGTATTATGACCTGGTGTGCAGAATAAGAAAATATTTTGACAATGCATCGTTTACAACCGATATTATGGTTGGATTCCCTGACGAAACCGATGAGGATTTTAAAGATTCCTTAAAATTTGCGGAAAAAGTCGGATTTTCAAAAATACATGTTTTCCCATATTCTGTAAGACCGGGTACAAAAGCTGCGGAAATGAAAAATCAAATTCCGGAAAATATCAAAGCTCAAAGAGCTAAAGTAATGAAATCAGCCGCATCACAGCTTACGGAAAAATTTATGAAAACACAAATCGGAATGACTGTTCCGGTACTATTTGAACGTGAAAGCACTCCCGAATATCACCAAGGATTTACACCAAATTACACATTAATAAAAATTCCGGCAAAAAATTCAGAAAAAAGTTTGCGCAGAATGATTTTTTATGTTAAAATAGTAGAAAGTAAAAAAGACTGTTGTATAGGTGAATTGGTTTAATACTTTATTTAAATCTATCAGCAGACTGAAACGGTATTTTCCGCAAGTATACCGTTTAAATATATATAATACACTTTAATTGCGGAGAATGGAGCATAATATGTCTGTATTCCGAATTTATGTTGAAAAGAAACCTGAATATGCTGTTGAAGCAAAATCTGTTTTAAACGATATTCAGACAGCTCTTCGTCTGAATATTTCAGGTATCAGAATTTTAAATCGTTATGATGCTGACAGACTCAGCCGTGAAGACTTTGAAATGTCTGTAAACACTGTATTTTCAGAGCCTTCTGTAGACATTACTTATTCCGAACTGCCTGTTCTTATAAATAATGAAAGAATATTTGCAGTAGAATTTCTGCCGGGACAGTTTGACCAGCGTGCGGACAGCTGTGAGCAGTGCATACAGATTCTTACTCAAAAAGAACGCTGCCGTGTGAAAAACGCAAAAATATATATTATTGAGGGAAATCTGACCGATGAAGAATTCATCAGACTTAAATCATATCTCATCAATCCCGTTGAGAGCCGTGAAGCTTCGCTGAATATTGTAAAAACACTTGATACAGATTATGAAATTCCCGAAAAGGTCGAAGTTTTGGAAAACTTTATCAGGCTTAACGATAAGGGACTGAACGCATTTATAAAGGAATTCGGTTTGGCAATGGATTTTGACGATATCAAATTCTGTCAGTCATATTTCAAAGATACTGAAAAGCGTGATCCTACAATTACGGAAATCAGAATGATCGATACCTACTGGTCTGATCACTGCCGTCATACAACCTTCTCTACAAACATTGAAAACGTAGACATCGAAACTCCTTATATAAAGGAAACCTATGATGAATACCTTGAAATCCGTTCCGAACTCGGAAGAGAAGAAAAGCCTGTAACACTTATGGACATGGCTACTCTTGCCGTTAAAAAGCTTAAAGCTGACGGTAAGCTAAATGATCTTGACGAAAGCGAAGAAATCAATGCATGCTCGGTTAAAATAAAGGTAAATACGGAAAACGGTGAAGAAGACTGGATTTTAATGTTTAAAAACGAAACCCATAATCACCCTACGGAAATCGAACCTTTCGGCGGCGCTGCCACATGTTTAGGCGGAGCAATCCGTGATCCGCTGTCCGGACGTTCTTATGTATATCAGGCAATGAGAGTAACAGGCGCTGCAAATCCTCTTGTACCTGTTGAAGATACGATTTCCGGCAAACTTCCTCAGAGAAAAATCACTCTGGGCGCAGCAAACGGCTACAGCTCATACGGCAATCAGATCGGTCTTGCTACAGGACATGTATCTGAAATATATCACCCGGGATATGTTGCAAAAAGACTTGAAATCGGCGCTGTTGTTGGTGCTGCTCCTGCTGAAAATATCAGACGTGAAGCTCCCGCCCCCGGAGATGTTGTGGTACTTCTGGGCGGTAAAACTGGCCGTGACGGCTGCGGCGGAGCTACAGGATCTTCAAAGTCACATACTCTTGAATCCCTTGAGCACTGCGGTGCCGAAGTTCAAAAGGGTAATCCTCCGGAAGAAAGAAAACTACAGAGACTTTTCAGAAATCCCGACGTTACAAAAATGATAAAACGCTGTAATGATTTCGGCGCAGGCGGTGTTTCCGTTGCAATAGGCGAGCTGACGGACGGTCTTGTTATCAACCTCAATGCCGTTCCTAAAAAATATGAGGGACTTGACGGTACTGAAATTGCCATCAGTGAATCTCAGGAAAGAATGGCTGTCGTAATCTCTAAAGACGATGTTGAAAGATTCTTAAATGAAGCCCATAAGGAAAATCTTGAAGCTACTGTCGTTGCAGACGTTATGGAAGAACCAAGATTAAAAATGAACTGGAACGGTGTTACAATAGTTGACCTTTCAAGAGAATTTTTAAACTCCAACGGTGCTCCTAAATATACTGATATAAAAATCAAAAAGCCTGACACCAAAGTTCTTAATACTTATACGGACAACCCTGAGGGCTGGGACGCTCTTATGGCTAATCTTAACGTTTGCTCGCAAAAGGGTTTGGTTGAAAAGTTTGACTCTACCATCGGAGCTTCAACGGTTCTTATGCCTTTCGGCGGAAAATATCAGCTAACGCCAACTCAGGCTATGGCTGCTAAAATCCCTGTACTCAAAGGTCAGACTGATACTTGCTCGATAATGGGCTGGGGTTATAATCCGTTTATCAGTGAAAAAAGTCCGTACCACGGCGCAGTGCTTGCTGTTGTTGAATCAATTGCCAAGGTCGTTGCGGCAGGCGGTAAGTATGAACACTGCTGGCTGACGTTCCAGGAATATTTTGAAAGAACTCAAAACAATCCGGAACGCTGGGGAAAGCCTATGGCAGCGCTTCTCGGTGCATTCAAAGCTCAGCTGGAAATGGGCTGCGGAGCTATCGGCGGCAAGGATTCAATGTCAGGCACATTTGAAAATATAGACGTTCCTCCTACTCTGGTTTCCTTTGCAGTTTCAACTGCTTCAAGCAGAAAAATCGTTTCACCTGAATTTAAGGATACTGACAGTACGGTAATTATAATCAGACCGGATTATGACGAAAACAGTCTTCCGGTATTTGAAAGCGTAAAGAACTGTTTTGCTTATGTTGAAAGCATGATTGAAAACGGCAGAGCAAAAGCAGTTTGGACTGTTTCAGGAGGCGGTGTTGCCGAGGGTATTGCTAAAATGTGTTTCGGTAACAGAATCGGTTTCGCATTTGAAAACAGACTTTCCGAAGAAGAACTGTTCCAGCCTCAATACGGCTCATTTATTATTGAAATTAACGGTGACGCCTTGGAAAATGAAGTTGTTCTCGGTAAAACCAAGCAGGAATACAACATCTTTACTAAAAACTATATTCTTTCCCTTGATTCACTCCAAAAAACCTGGGAAAACAAGCTTGAACCTGTATTCCCATGCAGAATAAAAACTACCCTTTCCGCAGTTGAAGCTTACGAGTTCAATGCTTCTAAACGTGCATTCCCATCTATTAAAGCAGCTGTGCCTAAGGTATTTATTCCGGTATTCCCCGGCACAAACTGTGAATACGATACCGCAAGAGCCTTTGAACGTGCAGGAGCCGAAGCACAGATAATGGTAGTTAAAAACCTCAGCGCTTCTGATATCGAACAATCAGTTGACGAAGCGGTAAAAATCATTAAGCAATCGCAGATAATTATGATTCCGGGCGGATTCAGCGGCGGTGACGAGCCTGACGGCAGCGGAAAGTTCATTACTGCATTTTTCAGAAATCCTAAGGTTAAGGATGCCGTACACGAACTGCTCAAGAAAAGAGACGGTCTTATGCTGGGTATCTGCAACGGATTCCAGGCGCTTATCAAACTGGGTCTTGTGCCTTACGGCGAAATTACCGATATGACTAACGAATCCCCTACCCTTACTTTTAATACCATTGCAAGACATCAGTCTATGATGGTAAATACAAGAATTGCATCTAACAAATCTCCATGGCTTGCAAACAGCAATGTAGGCGATATTCACGCTATTCCGATTTCACACGGCGAAGGACGATTTGTAGCTCCTCAATCTTTGATAGTACAGCTTGCAAACAACGGTCAAATTGCTACACAATATGTTGACCTGAACGGAAAACCTTCAATGGATATCAGATTTAATCCTAATACTTCTATGGAAGCTATTGAGGGAATTACCTCTCCGGACGGACGTGTACTCGGAAAAATGGGTCACAGCGAACGTATCGGATTCGATGTATGCAAAAATGTTGCTGGTATCAAGGATCAGGGAATCTTTGAAAACGGTGTAAGATATTTTAAATAATAAAAATTTACGGCTGTACACTTTTGTTACAGCCGTTTTTATTAAAGTTTATGTTATAAATAGGAGTTAAAAATGATTCTTTGTAAAAATATTTTACCCTATAAACTCACGAATCAAAGAATCTGACGGAACTTCCTTTTCGCTGATCGGAAGTAATATATTGAAAAAATCCATAATATCATTATAATAATGATTACCGTAAAAATTCTGTTTCGCTTGAAATAATTCTTTTTGCAGCAAGCTCTTATAAACCGAAACTTCATAAGACATAAATGTATCAATCAGAAAATCTGCACGGTGTTTAAACGGATAAATATATTTATCTTCCCCCTCCGTTACGCTTTCATAATAATCAAATACAGATTTCAAACTCCTTCCTCTGAACAGACTATCTCTGCAAAGACGTCTCATAAGCCGTATTATTCGAGGATGAAGAATCTTGTTGTCACGGTCTTTCAGTCTTGTACGCACGCTTATATAAACACAGACCGCAAAATTGTTCTCACCGGTCACAAGAGGATTAAGTGCATGAATCCCTTCCATAATGACTACTGTTTCGGGCTGTCTTTTAAATGATACATAACCGCTGCGCGACTGAGATTTAAAGTCAAATACCGGCATCATAAATTCTTCTCCCTTATTCATAAGAAACAGATGCTCCTGAAGTAATTTTAAATCTGTACACAACGGGGATTCCAAATCTATGTTACCGTTTTTATCCTTAGGCATATCCGGAGAAGTATTTGAACGAAAATAATTGTCCAGTGAAATAACATTACTTTTACAATGATAATTCTTATTTAAAATTTCGGACATTTCATTAGCAGTCGAAGTCTTTCCCGAACCTGAGGGACCGGAAATCAATACAACAGGATGTATATCACGCTTCTGATAAATTTTACAGCACATATTATTTAATTGATTATAATAATTTTCTTCCGAATTATTTATAACTTCCCGAGGATTTTCAGTTATAGCTTTATTAAGATGATCTATGTTAACGTATTTCATAGCCTAAACCTTTCAGTAAATTAAATACATTTCTATTATACTATATTCCAAAATTTTTATCAATGCTCTTTATGATAAAAATCAGCCATTATATTTATAGATTATGCACAAAATATAGACTTCAAATTACAAAGAATTACACAAATATATATAGATAAGTTATAAAAGTATGTACTTTTGTCAAAAAAAATGATATAATGAGTTTTTAAGAATAATTCGGAAAGGAAGTATAAAATGTTTTTTCAAAAAGATGCTGAAACAATGCCAAGAAAGCAAATTGAAGAAATACAGCTTGAAAGACTGAAATGGCTGGTAGACTATTGCTTGAAAAATATACCATTTTATCATGACAGACTTGAAAAGGCAGGAATTACTGCGGAAAAAATAAAAACTTTGGATGATATACAATACATACCATACACAACAAAAGATGACATACGTGATAATTATCCATTTGGATTATTCGGACAGCCAATCAACAAAATTGTAAGAATCCATGCTTCAAGCGGAACTACAGGCAAACCGACAGTAGTCGGCTACACAAAAAACGATCTTGATAACTGGAGCGACTGTATGGCAAGACTTTGCATGGCGGCAGGCGCAACTGATGAAGATATAGTTCAGATTGCCTTTGGCTACGGGCTTTTTACAGGCGCTTTGGGGCTTCATTACGGACTTGAAAAAATCGGAGCAACAGTTGTTCCTACATCAAGCGGCAATACCGAAAAACAAATTATGCTTATGCAGGATTTTCAAACTACCGCACTGGTTGCTACTCCTTCATATGCACAGTTTATCGGTGAAACGGCAAAAGAAATGGGCGTAATAGACAAGCTGAATCTAAAGCTTGGTTTGTTCGGTTCAGAAGGCTGTACGGAAGAAATGAGAAGTCAGGTGGAAAAAACTCTCGGACTGTTCGCTACAGATAATTACGGCATGAGCGAGCTAATGGGTCCCGGCGTTTCAGGTGAATGTCATTTAAGATGCGGAATGCATATTAACGAAGATCATTTCATTGCCGAAGTTATTGATCCGGCAACACTTGAAGTTCTGCCCAAAGGTTCACAGGGAGAATTGGTAGTAACCACTATCACCAAGGAAGGCATTCCTATGCTGAGATATCGTACAAAGGATATTACTAAAATTGACTATGAACCGTGCAAATGCGGCAGAACTTTTGCTAGAATGGCCAAAATTATGGGAAGAACCGATGACATGCTGAAAATAAGAGGCGTAAATGTTTTTCCTTCCCAGATTGAAAGCGTACTTATGGGCTTTGATCAGATTGCTCCCCATTATCAGCTGGTAATAACAAGGGAAAATTTCTCTGACCGTCTTGAAGTCAAGGTTGAACTCGCTGACGGCTCTCTCCTCGAAAATTATGCAGGACTAGAGCAGCTGCGTAATTCAATTCACCATAACCTTAAAACTGTTCTCGGAATCGATACAAAGGTTTCGCTGGTTGAACATAAGTCACTGGAAAGATTTCAGGGCAAGGCCAAAAGAATAGTTGATTTGAGAAACCAATAATGAGAGAACTCCTTATTACCGATTTGGATGGAACATTACTTAATTCAAAAGGAATACTATCCGACATTACCGCTCAAATTATAAACCGATTTATTTCAGCAGGCGGAACGTTTACATTTGCTACAGCTCGCACTGCCTCATCGGCTGTAAAAATTACCGAAAAAATAAACATAAATACTCCATGTGTTCTTATGAACGGCGTCAGCATATATGATATACAAAAGAAAAAATATATCAAAAATGAGTATATAAACAAGAGCGCTGCTGTAGCTGCGGCTGAAGTTTTTAAACAGTTTAATATTAAACCATTTATGTACAAAATTAAAAACGATCGGCTTTTTGCACTGTATACAGGTTTTGAAAATAAACAAATGTATGAATTTTTTCTTCTAAGACGAAACAAATATGACAAGCCCTTTATAAAATGTTCTGATTTTGCATGTGAAGCTGATGAATTTGTCGTTTATTTTACAACTTTGGGAGAATATGAAAGTCTTGCACCGGTAAAAACTCTCCTTGATAAAATCAATGATATCAGCTGTGCGTTTTACAGGGACGTTTATAATAAAGGACTATGGTTTCTGGAAGTTTTCTCAAACCGTGCATCAAAATCAAATGGAGTAAATTTTTTAAAGAAATACGGCAAATTTGATTTTGTTACATGCTTTGGAGATAATCTAAATGATCTTCCTATGTTCCGCATATGCGATAAACGTATAGCGGTGGGAAATGCAAAGGAAGAAGTAAAATCTGCTGCCGATGAAGTTATTGAATGTAATGATACTGATTCGGTAGCTTTCTGGATAAAGAAAAATTATGAAAGGATTTGAATAAATGAACAAATTAATGCTTGGCAATGAAGCCTTTGCAAGAGGTTTGTATGAGGGAGGATGTCAGCTGATATCCAGCTATCCCGGTACTCCTTCAACTGAAATTACAGAATTTGGCGCAAAATACAAGGAAATGTACGCAGAATGGGCGCCTAACGAAAAGGTTGCAATGGAAACCGCACTTGGCGCATCAATTGCAGGCGCAAGAAGCTTCTGCGGAATGAAGCACGTAGGACTTAACGTTGCGGCAGATCCCCTTTATACCGCAGCATACACAGGTGTTACAGGCGGTATGGTCATCGCCGTGGCAGACGATCCGGGTATGCATTCCTCACAAAATGAACAGGACAGCCGTCATCACGCTATTGCATCAAAGGTTCTTATGGTAGAACCGTCCGACTCGGCTGAGTGTAAGGATTTTGTAAAGGAATCATTTGAGCTTTCAGAAAAATATGATACTCCTGTTATCGTCAGACTTTCAACCAGAGTTTCTCATTCACAAAGTTCAGTTGAATTATGTGACAGAGAAAATGCCGAAACAAAGCCTTATGTAAAAAATCCGCAGAAATACGTTATGATGCCGGCATTTGCAAAAGCAAGACACGTATTTGTTGAAGAAAGAACTAAAAAGCTGATTGAATATGCTGAAACTTCTCCTTTAAATAAAACAGAATTAAATAACGGAAAAATCGGCGTTATTACAAGCGGTATTGCTTATCAGTACGCAAAAGAAGCGCTGGGCGATGACGTTTCATATCTTAAGCTTGGCGTTGTAAATCCACTGCCTGTTAATCTTATCAAAGATTTTGCGGCAAAGTGCGAAACTGTTTACGTAATTGAAGAGCTTGACGATATTATCGAAACTCACTGCAAAAAGCTTGGAATTAACGTTATCGGAAAAGAACTTTTCGGATTTATCGGAGAGCTTTCACAGTCAATTATCGCTGAAAAAATTCTCGGCAAGAAAAACGACTACATAGATTTTTCAGAATCTGTACCTGTAAGACCTCCTGTTATGTGTGCCGGATGTCCTCACAGAGGTCTGTTTTATGTGCTGGCAAAAAATAAAATTACAGTTTCAGGCGATATCGGATGCTATACTCTGGGAGCTGCCGCACCGCTTAATTCAATGGATTCTACTATATGCATGGGAGCTTCAATTTCAGCTCTTCATGGTATGAACAAGATAATGGGATCTGACGGCGAAAAGAAAAATGTAGCTGTAATCGGTGATTCTACATTTATTCACAGCGGCGTAACAGGACTTATAAATATTGCTTACAATGCAACAAATTCAACTGTTATTATTTTGGATAATTCCATAACAGGTATGACGGGTCACCAGCAAAATCCTACAACCGGTTATAATTTAAAAGGCGATCCCGCCTCAAAGGTATCCCTTGAAGCTCTTTGTAAGGCTGTTGGAATTAACAGAGTAAGAGTTGTGGATCCTTATAATATGAAGGAAACTGAAGAAGCCGTACTGGAAGAACTGTCAGTTGAAGAACCGTCGGTTATAATATCCAGACGTCCGTGCGCATTGCTTAAATATGTTAAACATAAACCTGCATTGAAGGTTGATACAGACAAATGTAAATCATGTAAAATGTGCCTGAAAATCGGATGTCCCGCTATTTCAATTAAAAACGGCAGCGCTGAAATTGACAAAACATTATGCGTAGGCTGCGGAATTTGTACGGAAATGTGTAAGTTTGATGCTATCACAGATTAACTTCAGGGAGGATTTTAAATAAATGGAAACAAAATCAATAATGATAGTCGGTGTCGGCGGTCAGGGAAGTCTGCTTGCATCAAGAATTATCGGAAATGTTCTGCTGTCACAGGGATTTGACGTTAAAGTAAGCGAGGTTCACGGAATGTCACAGAGAGGCGGTTCCGTTGTTACATATGTAAAATACGGCGATAAGGTTTATTCTCCCGTAATTGAAAAGGGTGAAGCCGATATTATCGTTTCATTTGAATTACTGGAAGCGGCAAGATGGATTTCATATCTGAAAAAGGGAGGTCACTTAATTACTTCCACTCAAACTCTAGACCCTATGCCGGTAATTACCGGAGCTGCACAGTATCCTGAAAATATTATAGAAAAGATAAAAAACCTGGGGATAGACATTATAGCAGCAGACGCATTGGCTCTTGCTGAAGAAGCAGGTAATGCTAAGGCTTCAAATGTTGTTCTTATGGGACTCATTGCGTCAAAAATGAGTTTTGATGAAAGTATATGGAAAGAAGCAATAAAAAACTGTGTTCCGGAAAAATTTCTTGAACTTAATCTGAAAGCATTTGACCTTGGAAAAAATATATAATACAGGAGCTTGACCAATGGAAAGATACTGGAATGAAAACATGGAATGCGCTACAAAAGATGAAATGAAAGCGCTGCAAAGCTTCAGACTTTCACAGACAGTGAGAAGAGTTTACAATAATGTTCCTTACTACCGTGAAAGAATGGAAAAGGCAGGAATAACGCCTGACGATATTCACGGTGTTGAAGACCTGAAAAAACTGCCGTTTACAATGAAACAGGATCTTAGAGATACTTATCCGTACGGCTTATTTGCAGTACCTATGGAAGACGTTGTAAGAGTTCATGCTTCTAGCGGTACGACCGGTAAACAAATTGTCGTTGGGTATACCCAGCATGATTTAGATGTCTGGTCAGAATGCTGTGCAAGAGCCTTGACAGCAGCCGGTGCAACAAATAAAGACTTTATGCATGTTTCTTACGGATACGGTCTTTTCACAGGAGGACTGGGACTTCACGGAGGCGCTGAAAAAGTAGGAATGACTGTAATTCCTGTTTCTACAGGTAATACAAACAGACAAATAAATGTTATAAAAGACTTTGGCTCTACATATATTTGCTGTACTCCGTCATACGCACTGTATCTTGCTGAAACAATGAAAGAAATGGGCATTACCAAAGACGATATAAAGCTGAAAGCAGGATTATTCGGCGCTGAACCATGGACTGAGGAAATGCGCCGTGAAATTGAAGAAAACTTGGGATTAAAAGCGCTTGATATTTATGGTCTTACTGAAATTATCGGACCGGGTGTAGCTTTTGAATGCAGTGAGCAAAGCGGTATGCATATAAATGAAGATCACTTTATCGCTGAAACTATTGATCCCGATACAGGAGAGGTATTGCCGGAAGGTTCACAAGGCGAAATAGTATTTACGTGTATCAGCAAGGAAGCCTTTCCGCTTCTGAGATATAGAACAAGAGATATCGGTATTCTTAAACGTGAAAAATGTTCGTGCGGCAGAACACTGATTAAAATGATGAAACCCGCAGGACGCTCCGACGATATGCTGATTATCAGGGGTGTTAATGTATTCCCGTCACAGGTTGAAAGCGTTCTTTTGCAGTTAGGTAATACTGCTCCTTACTATCAATTAATTGTTGACAGAGTTAATAATACTGATACTCTTGAAATTCAGGTAGAAATATCTCCGGAAATGTTCTCGGATACTGTAAAAAGTTTGGAGGATCAAGAAAAAATTATTAAATCAGCAGTTGAATCTACATTAGGTATTGCAGCAAAAATACGTCTGGTTGAGCCTAAAACAATTCAGCGGACTGAGGGTAAGGCAATAAGGGTTATCGATAAACGCAAGTAAAAGGAGATGATTTTATGCTGATTAAACAAATTTCTATTTTTGTTGAAAACAAACCCGGAAGACTCAGTAATATTACTAATATTCTTAAAAATAATAATATTGATATCAGAGCACTTTCCATTGCTGACACCAAAGATTTTGGAATACTTAGAATTATTGTTAACGATCCGGAAAAAGCATGCAATGTACTTAAAGACGAAGAATGCACAGTTACTATAACAGACGTTTTGGCAGTCGGCGTATCAGATGAACCCGGCGGACTTTCAGTTGTTATGGATACACTTTATAATAATTCCATAAGTGTTGAATATATGTATGCTTTCGTAAACAAGTCTGAAGATATTGCTTATGTTATATTAAGAGTTGCTGATAACCAAAAAGCAGCAGCAGTACTGACGTCAGCAGGAATTAAATTGCTTACAAGCAAAGAAATTTATGATATGTAATGGAGGAAGATTATGGGAATCTTAAACAAAATTGGCGAAGCTGCAAGCAACGCCAGTAGAAATGTAAATGAAAAAACAAAAAACATGTCTGACACAAGTAATCTTAAAAGAAAGATCCTATACGAGGAAGAAAGAATAATGGAGATTTTTACTGATATTGGTAAAACATATTATAAAACTCCTGAAAAAGTCGATGAACTTAAAGCTTATTGTGATGACATTGAAACAAGAAAAAAGAGAATTAAAAAAATGCGTTTTGAGCTACAGACTATGAAAGGATTTAAAATATGTCCGAATTGTCAGTCTGAAGTACAGGAAAAGTTCCAGTTTTGTGGTGTTTGCGGAGCTAAATTGCCAAGTTCCGATGAAGATTTTGATTAAGTAACCAAATAAAAATTTCCTATACATATTTGCAAAATAGGAATAAATTAATTAATCCCGAAAATCACGTAATATCAGCGGATTTTCGGGATTTTTTTATAACCAATTCTCCTAATTTTTTATACTTTTAAAATTCTTTTAAGCATAATTAAATCAAAAATATTTACCTTTAAATCATTATTCATATCAGAATTTTCACCAATTACGTCACCGGCATCCGTAAGCTTTATCAAATATTTTTGAAGAAGCACAGCATCAGAAATGTTAACCTGTCCATCACCATTAACATCTCCTTTCAATCCGAACGAATAAATTTCTGTTATATTGCATATTTCTGCTTCCATTACTGTTCCGGAATCAGATGTAATCTTTACCGAATATATCCCTTTGCTGTCAAAAGAAACATCATCTAAGCTCAATTCTGTACCTGTTGCACCATCAATAACTTCTCCATTATGCAGCCACTGATATTTACCGTTCTCAAGGGAACATACAACATCTAATGAAATATTATCATGTTCTTTTAAACTAACAGTTCGTGACACAGAATAAATATCAAATGTATTTTTAACGGTATATTCTCCCGAAGTAATATCACCAACCTTTACCCATTCATTACTGCTATCCTGAATAGACACTCTGACATCGGATAATACTACTCCCGGTTTAATATTCATAACACTTCCAAACGGAATTTTAAACTCTACATAATTACCTTGTCTTTTGCACTCGCAGCCGTCATAAGAACCGCCGTTAAAATAAACAAATCCGTTAGACATATAATACATCCAGTAAAATTTATTACCCTCATCTGCATTATGAATCTGAAGATTATATACAGGTGACGACGCATTCTGAACTATTTCAGCCATGATATAAAGATACTTATCATCATTATTTATATAAAGTTTATTCTCTCCTTCTTCAGCAGCCTTGACAGAATCTGTCCATTCGGAATCACTTGATCTAACACCGTCCATCATAATGATATTATTAATTGTGTACATACTTCCTGTTGAAACAGTTACAGGATTCACAGCATTTATCTGATAAAATGTATGATCGGTAATTTCTGCTGTATTTTCAGATTCCGTAACAGTAAAGCTTCCCATTAAATTAGCTCCTAAAGACGGATTCCATATATTGTTGTTAGCAAATTTTACTGTTCGCATATATCCATCTTTTATACCCTCATTGCCAACAGAAAATCTGAGATAAACATTCCATTTGCCGGTTTCAAGACTGCCGGGTACTTTTATTTGAAGATTTGAGTTGGAAGTTGTACATGAACGCCACTGCCGTGTATCAATATCAACCTCAGTTTTTATATAATTTCCTTCACGTTCAAGTATAATTTCAGCTTTCTGAGGTCTAATCGGATTAGCAAAACCGGTATTTTCAATATCAATATTAAGGTCCAGTTTACCGCCCTTAGAAACCTCTTTGCTAAGCTTAGAATTTCTTAAAACAAAACGATAACCTATATGATCACGTATAAATTTAAAAACAGTTTCACCGTAATACACTGAATTATCAACATTTTCTACATCATATTGTTTATCGAATATATAATCCTTATATAAATTATATATATTTGAATTTATATAGCTAAGGTGAGTTTTATACATTTCCGGAATAGCATTCTCCGGAAGGTATGTATCATATTTTTTAGCCCATTCCAAATTACCGGAGAATTCTCCTCCAAAATAAGATGATAAAGTCTGTTTTCCAAGCCAACTCGTTTCTTTTTCACGATTTGAATATGTTCCCAGATCAGAATCTGACCCCATATATCCATCATTATACAAACCGATTCTTGCAGCGTCACTTCCGGGTTCGGAAATCCAACTGTCAATTTCAGACATTTCAATTCCTGCCCATTTTGCAAAAATATTCGGAGTCCTTATTGTTATAGGAATTTCTTCAGGCACCATATCAAGCATAGCGTCAACTAGCTGTGCCTTATACTCTAGAGAAGTATATTTTCCACTGTGTTGTTCACCCCAAGCTCCCACAAAGCCTGTTTCCACAAACATAATTAAATCCTTATAATCCTCCAGAACTCTGTTTTCTTTAATTTGATTAATATGCTTTAAAACCTGTTCAAAGGTTGCCGGTTCCGGATTTGTCTTACCATTTGCATCGTATCTGAAACGAAGTGCAACTGTACACCCATTATTACGGCAATTTTCAAGAGTACCCCTAAGACCTGAAAAAAATGTCTTATCAAGATCATAATCTATACCCTCAGTATAATTTCCGCTTTCATCTGTTGTACCGTTTACTCCGGAAGAAAAAGCTCCAATATCAATAAACATAAGTACAAGGTTTCCGGACGGATTTTTAACGGGAGTATCCCCGGGCTTGCAGTTGTACCATAATGTACTTGTATAGCCGGCACCGGGATTATTTATAGTTTCAGTTGATTCAGTATAATCAATCCCCGAATCGACAAGTTCTGTAGGTTCAACTGCTGTGCCGGATATTATCGGTATATTAATAATACAGAATATGACCGACAAAACTACACTAAATAATTTTAAACATTTCATTATTAAATTCCTCCTTAATTAGTAAATTCTTGTATTTATTATACCACGACTATGCTGCAAAATCAACGAAAAAGACGTTAATAAAAAGAGAAAACTCCATAAACAACGCAAATACGCAGTTTACGGAGTACTTTAATATTATTTTATATCATTTTGTAATTTAGCGGCAGTAAGGGTATTTTGCATAAGCATGGCAAGGGTTTTTCTTTTATATCAACGTATTTATGTCATTTACAAATACCATTGACACCCTTTTGACACCCATTGTTTAAATAATCATCAAGTTTACACATAGATTTTTCTTTGTATCTAGAATCAAGATGCGTATATATAGACATAGTAGTTCTTATATCCTTATGCCCTGCCTGTTCTTTAGCTGTAAGCACATCTACCCCAGCCATATACATCATTGTAATAAAAGTATGTCGTAAACAATGCGCTGTAAAATACGGTATTACAAATTCTTTATCTTTATTATCAAACTTACTATTAGGTATATTTGTAGAAAAATCTCCATATTTATTATTTAGTTTTAATAGGTAATCATGCCATTTTCTATTCCACGTTTTTGTGGATAACATAATACCTGTTGGTGACGGACAAACAAGCATATTTGTAGTACGTTGCTGTTTTGCAAGATAATCAGAAAGAATTTTAGGAATATAAACAATTCTTTTACCCGATTCAGTTTTAGTTGAATTCTTAACAGTAAATTTTCCGTTAATTACCTCTGCTGATTTATTAACTGAAATAGTTCTATTCGTTAAATCAACATCTGACCACAAAAGGGCTACAATTTCTCCCCTTCTAAGCCCTGCATACATCATTATCATAGAAGGTAATTGCATAAAATCTGGTGTATCAATAATCCATTGACGCTCCTCATCGGTTAAAGCTCTTCTTTCCTCTTTTGGTTGCTTCTTTGGAATTTTAACTGAACAAACTGGATTATAATCAATAATTCTGTTATCCATTGCCAGTTGCATAATTTGTTTTGCTGTATTTTTAATTTGAAGTAACGAATTACTGGAAAGTTCGTTGTAATCTATAATTATACTTTGGAAATCTGCTGTAGTCAGTTTATTGATTTTAAAATCATACATAACCTTCAGTTTATTGTTATACGACTGATATGCAACAAAACGTCCTATAGAAACTTCCATCTTTTTTAACTTTAGCCATTGTTCTGCCCAATATCCAAATTTGTCATTGTCAGATGTTATATCAATTCCCTTTTTTAATGCCAATTTTACTTCAAGAACCTTATCATCCAGTTCTTTTTGTGTTTTACCGTACACATATTTATATTTTGCCTTACCGTCAAAATTACCTATATATATCTTTGTTTGTAACCTTCCGTCTGAACGTTTCTTATTTCTGTTTTTAGGCATTACTCATCACTCCTCAACACATTTTATCGCTATCATTTTGATATAACAACTATATTATACGCTCTGCATCTTTAAGGGCGTTATTTTTTTATAAAAATTCCCCTCGGAGGAGGGGAAAGAATTAATTTTCATAGAGATCGGAAGA
>CATKAZ010000117.1 GCA_949745795.1 uncultured Oscillospiraceae bacterium
CTAATGCTACAACTTAAATTAGACTCGACAGCCTCCATTTTGAAAAAGCGGAACCAAAACTTTTATGCCGGATATAATCAACTTTGAACACTTTTTAAAGACTCGCTAAACTTGCATAAAAAATTTTACCCCACTTTAAAAAAGTGGGGTTTTAAAAATTAATCCTTGTACACTGAATCTATTCCCAAAAATTCTTCCAGACAAAGTCCGCTTTCATACACTTCTGTCGCTTTTTCAACTCCGAGATAACGTATATGCCACGGCTCATACTGATAACCGGTTATTTCATCTTTTCCTTCGGGAAATCTGATAATAAAACCGTATTTATGTGCATTTACTGCAACCCAGTCGCTTTCCGCAGTAAGTCCGAAGGAATCGTCGATACTATTTAAATCAAATGCCAAACCGGTCTGATGATCGGAATGCCCCGGACGGGAAGAATATGTATCAGCAGCTTCCTGACCGTCTCTTTCAACATAATTATTATAAATTCTTTCCTGATCATAGTATGAACGGTAATCCGATGAAATGTATATGCTTAATCCCTCGTCAGCGGCGTCAGACGCCATTTCATTAAACGCATTCAAAGCCTCCTGATTAACACCCGGATCATAATCTGACGGAAGTGTATAAGATTTATTTGCTATCATTATTCCGTCAATATATGTAATACCGTCTTCTTCCACAACATTATGTCCGTTTCCGTCTGCCGGAACAACATTTACTTTTAAACTCAGCACATTTTCGGTATTGTGAACGCTGACAGTAATCTCACACGTTCCTTCGCCGATGCCTGTAATTTCTCCGCCTTCACTTACCACCGCTACTGCATTATTGGAGCTTTTCCAGTCAAAAGCATCATCGCTGGTACGGAGATTTTTAAGCTTTGGAGTATATTTTTCTCCCACCTTTATTGTAATCTCATTCTCCTCAAAAGCTACGCTGTTGTCATTGGTATCACTGTCCTGAGCGTCTGCCGGAACAACATCTGTACTTCCCGCCGAAGAAACAGAAGCTGTTTTGTTTCCGATTTCTTTCCTGTCCCGAAAAATAAACAAGTACATAAATAATATGATTACAGCTATAAGAATCACAGCTATACACAACAGAAGAACTTGCTGTCTTTTTCTGTAAACGTCCTTACTTTTTTTCATTTTGTTTCTCCTTTTATCTATAATTTACCCATTAAATATAGCATAATAGATAAATTTTGTCAACTGAATTCTACAAATCACATAAAATTAATTCTTGCTTTTTTTATAGAAATATTGTATAATTATATAAAGATATTGTTGAGTTCTAACAAAAGGAGCTTAAACAAAATACAGATGGGAGATTGATAACCATGAAATTTAAAACTAAATTATTTTCTGTTATTACTGCCTGTACATTGGTTTTATCAGCATCTGCCGGAATAAATTCTTCCGTGTCCTTTGCTGAAACTTCTTCTAAAGATATTTCCAATACAATGGAATGGGGAGCAATGGAAATCGGCGGCGGCGGATTTGTTACCGGTATTGTAACAGGTCAGAAAGAAATGTACCTCAGAACAGACGTAGGCGGAGCTTACAAATACAACTACGAAACAAACAGATGGGATCAGCTTTTCGGTTTCATTAACGAGGCCGACAAAGGTCTTTTAAGCGTAAAGGGAATGGCAATTGATCCTAACGATGATGACACTGTTTATTTCCTCTGCGGCTGTGCTTATTTTTCAGACGCAAGAACAGAAATTTTAAAGACTACCGACGGGGGCAAGACATTTACACGTACCGATGTTACAGATCTTATGCAAGTTCATGGAAATGGTGACGGTCGTGAATGCTGTGAGCCTATAGCCATTGACCCTGATAATACGGATACTATTTATGCCGGCGGAGATGTTACCGCAGGTGAATCCGCTTTGATCAAATCCACTGACGGCGGTAAAACATGGAAACCTGTTAAAGGCTATGACGATCTTGGTATGTTTAAAAATGATATTAAATGGCCGCTATGGACAGATCATATTGCCAGAGGTACATCCTCAGGAGAATATAATACACAAAACGGTATTGCGACAATCAAAGTTGTAGGCGGCAAGGTTTATGTAGGTACATCTATTACAGGGCAAGCCAACATTCATGTAGCAGATGTTGAAACAGATGAATTTACAGAGCTAAGTGCTGATCTTCCTACAGCTAACTATCCTGTAACTATTAGTGATGACGGAAACGGAAATCTCTTTATAACTTATATTGCAGGTCTTGCATTCGGCGGTGCTGCAGGCGGTGCTTACAAATATAATATAGCAAGCGGTAAAGTAACCGATATTTCTCCGCAAGGCAATGCAATGGGTATGATTACCGCTGATAAATCAGACCCTAACAAGCTAGTTGCAAGAACCTGCGGCGTATGGTCGGATCAATGGTATGAAAAAGAATGGACTGAAACCAGTATCGCTTGGGGCGATTATTTCTTCAGATCAACTGACGGCGGCGAAACTTGGACTAATATTACACCGGGTCAGCAGAAGGGTCAATACACAGATAATCATTACTTTGTTTCGGAACCAATGGATACAAACGGCTATGACTGGATTTACGGTAAGGCTATTCACTGGGGAAGCGGAATTCTGATCGATCCCAGAAATCCCGACAAGATTCTTCTGACTTCCGGTAACGGTGTTTTTGCATGTGACAATGTTTGGGATGAAAGAGGAATTCAGTTCTATTTTGCACCGGCAGGAGTTGAAGAAGTTGTTGCCCTTGATATGGTAAGCGTTCCGGGAGGAAATGTATATTCGACAATAGGCGACTATGACGGATTTATTCACACAAATGTTAATGAAATTCCTCAGCAGTATCATCCGAATATCGGTTCAACAAGCGCCATTGCATACTGCCCTCAAAATCCTGATGTATTGGTAAGGTTTTCTGAAAACGAAGCCAAGGGATATTATTCCACCGACGCCGGTAAAACATGGACTGAAATGGCTAATTCGGGCGGTTCAGGCGGAAAGGCCGCAATTACTCAGCTTGAAGACAGCTCTTATAGAATTTTCCATACAAGCAGTTACGGTAAAATTTCTTATTCCGATGACTTCGGAGGCTCATGGTCAGACTGTTCCGGTATAAAGGGAAGCAAGGTTCCGGGCGTTTTAGTTGAACCAAATCAGCCTAATATTGTTTATGCATATGCAGCACAGTATAACGACTACTGGGCAAGTGATACAACTAAAAAAGAACCGACATTTGATGACGCTAACTATCAGCTTATGGTAAGTACAGACTACGGCGCAACTTTCACTGCAACAGGTATTTGCAAATACGATCAATGTGATGTCGCAAACAAAATTGCTTATTTGGGTGAAGGACAAATTGTTCTTGGCGCAGGCTGGAACGGTGCATACATTTCAACAGATTTTGGTAAAACAACAACTAAGCTTGAAAATGTGTCCTACTGCAAAACTATCGGTTACGGCGCTCCTGAAAAGAAAGGCGATGTAAATACTCTTTACATGTACGGCAAGCCGCAGGATTCAGATCCCGAAGGCATCTACCGTTCTCAGGACAGCGGTGAAACATGGGTGCTTATCAACAACGAATACCTATACGGCGGTACCGGAAACGGTAATTTCCTCGTGGGAGATATGAATGAATTCGGTACAGTTTATATGTCAACAGTCGGCTGCGGTATTGTTTACGGAAGACTTTCCGAAACACCTGGTCCGACACCAACAGATCCAACCGATACATCAGATACAACTCCTTCAGACTCTATTAATCCTGATGATCTTTTGTATGGAGATGTTAACAATGATGATCTTGTTAATTCAACTGATATAGTTGTTCTCAATAAGTATCTTATAAGCGATGTAATGTATCCGCTTCAAAACGAAGCAGCATATAAAAAAGCTGATACTGTTTATGACGGTGAAATTAACTCTAAGGATTCAATGGCTATTATAAATTACGTTCTTCAAAATTTGACATTAGACGATTTAGGTCCTGCAAGATAATTATAGTATTACTGCTGAGTTTAAAACTCAGCAGTTTTATTATACATAATGCAAAAAGTCTCGATTCATAAGAATCGAGACTTTTTATGTACTCAGTCAAATCATTCAAAAATAACTTTAATTACTTTTTCTTCTTACTGCCAAATTTAACTTTTGATAAAACAGCGGCACATGCAGTAACAGCAAGACCTGCAACGGCAATTGCAGCTATTCCTCCGTCACCTGTAACAGCAGCTTCAACCGTGGTAGTATTACCGAAAAATCCGTTCTGGGGAGCTTGTGTTATAAAACCGTTGGACTGTGTTTCACTAGGCTGTGTAGTTTCCTGAGTTGTATCTGTAGGATTGGTATTAGTAACATTTGATGTACCCACCATACCGGTTCCCGATACCGTAAACTGCACCTTAACACTATCAGTCACAGCTGTATTTAAAGCAACATCGGCAACGCCTGTATTGTCCCAGCCATCATAAAGATAAATTCTTGTTCCGGGTTCCTGACCGATAGCGGTATATGCCATATTTACAGCATTAGGACTTGCTATATAGCTTATCTGACGACCGTCAATATAAACTGCATCAACATTGATCTTCATTCCCGAATACTGACTTGTTGAAACCTCCGGTATATTAACCAAAAGACACTCAATATTATTAACTGTTCCTGCCGCTACCTTCCATTCAACCTCATACTGTGCATCACCGCTGATAGAAGCAGTTACAGAACCGCTCGGAATATCTGAAAGTTCTCTTACTTCAGTTGTTCCCAAATCGCCGCAAAGGTATGCTGTTGACGGGAATCCAACTGCATTTACACTGACTGACATAGCCGCTGTTGAAACTGCGGCCACTGCACATGCAGACATAGCTGCAAAAAACTTCTTCAAATTCATTTTGACACCTCATAAATAATTATTTTTTCTTTCTTTTGATCTTTGCGGCAATTGCTGCCGCTGCGGTAACTGCCAAACCGGCAAAAGCCACAGTCAAGCCTTTTTCGCCTGTCAAAGGAGCACCGCTTGTTCTTGGTGCAGTCGTCAAACCAACTCCCCCATTACGATTTACTGTTGGAGTATTATTCCACATCGTAGTGTTAGTAATTGACGATGATGATTGTGACGCAGTAATGTCCGTCACAGTTGTTTCTGCTGTATTGTCGGTACTTTCATGAGTAACCAATTCCGCTCCGCTTGTTTTAGGAGCAGTAGTTGTCACAGTCACAGAAGCTTCAGTCGCAGATTCAGAAGGTTCTGTTGACGGTTCTGTAGTATCAGGCTGTACGCCATGTTTATCAACAAAATCCGGACCGTTTGTTTTCATACCTTTTACTGTAAAAATAATCTCAATAGATTCATTTACAGTTGTTTTTGTCGGCAAAAAGGAATAATCGGATTCATCTGCAATATAAATTCTGGTACCGTTAAAATCACTGTCCACGAATTGAATATCAACCGACGGAGAGGCTGACATTTCAATTTCAGAGCCGTCAATTCTAATCTTGTCAACAGTAACAGCAAGTTCGTCATAAGCAGTTTTATTAAGACCGTCAATATCAACAACCAGATACTCGACGGTTTTTGTCTTTTCCAAAGGAAGATACGCAGAGTATGTAGCATTACCTGTTATAACAGGTAATTCTGCATCTGTCAGGCTTTCAAGCTGATTTTGTCCGGCCTGCCCTTTTACAATGGTTTTATATATATCGTCAGCAATAACTGCCGGTGACAATATCATCATAGAAACAGCAGCGGCGCAAATGCCTGCACAGGCAGCAAATCTTCTGTATTTCAATGTAACACCTCTTATTTTAACTATTTTATTGTTTCCGCAAAATATTAAAAATATTTCTACACTTTTAAATTATAACACTATTTACTTCATTACGTCTACATTAATTTTCACTAAATATAGCTGATTTGCGCTGCTAAAATAGTTAAATTTGCACAAACCATTATATATTATTTTTCATTATTGATAATACAGATTCCATTAATTGTTCAGGTTTTTGTCCCTTATCAAGTTTTACGCTAATATAAGGCTTTGAAAGACAGTTAAAGGTTACTCTTCCCTTATAAGCAGATGAAATAGCATTGATCTGTTCCGGAGAAGGCTGTTCAATATAGAAAAACATATTTTCCTTTCTCTGCTGAATCTCCGTAATACCAAGACTTGCCGCTGTATTTCTAAGCAGCGAAGCGTTTATCAGTCCTTCAACGGATTTCGGTGGATCGCCATACCGATCAATTAATTCATCTATCATTTCCATTTTTTCTTCTTCATTTTCTACTGCCGCAATTTTTTTGTACATATCAAGCCTCTGGGCAAGACTTTCTATATAATTTTCCGGAATATGTGCGTCGATCTGGATATCCACGGCACAGTCAGCTGCTTTTCTGATAGGCTCTCCCTTTTCCTCGGCAATAGCCTCGGTAAGCAGCCGAATATACATGTCATATCCTACTGATTCCATATGACCATGCTGCCGTCCGCCTAAAATACTTCCCGCTCCTCTTATTTCAAGATCACGCATGGCAATTCTGAAACCGCTTCCGAACTGCGTAAACTCCCTCATTGCATTCAAACGCTTGGACGCCACCTCTGTCAGTATCTTTTCTCGTCTGAATGTAAAATAAGCAAAGGCTCTTCTATTGGAGCGTCCTACTCTGCCTCTAAGCTGATAAAGCTGTGACAGACCGAAATAATCTGAATCCTCAATGATAAGAGTATTTACATTCGGAACGTCTACACCGGTTTCAATAATAGTAGTACATACCAAAATATCAATTTCATGCTCTACAAGCTGACGCCATATTTCAGACATCGCTTCTTCGGTCATTTGACCATGAGCATAAGCTATTCTTGCGTCCGGAACCCATTCCCGGAGCTTTCCGGCACATGCGGAAATTGTTTCAACACGGTTATGAATATAATAAACCTGACCGCCCCTTTTAAGCTCCTTGTTTATTGCCTGTATGAGCATTCCCGGATTATATTCAACAACATAAGTCTGAACAGGATGCCTGTCCTGCGGCGGTTCGTCTATGACTGACATATCCCTGATACCGCTCATTGCCATATTAAGAGTACGCGGTATCGGTGTTGCGGAAAGAGTCAGCATATCAACTCCTGTAAAATGTTCCTTGAACTTTTCCTTGTGGGCTACGCCGAATCGTTGTTCCTCATCTATAATGGCAAGTCCCAGACATTTAAATTCTACGTCTTTTTGAACTAATCTATGAGTACCGATAATAATATCAATCAAGCCTTTTTTTAATTTCTTTAAAACCTCATGCTGCTGCTTTGGAGTACGAAATCTTGAAAGCAGCTCAATTGTCACAGGAAATTGTTCAAAACGTCTTAAAGCCGTCTGAAAATGCTGCATTGCCAGAACGGTTGTAGGCACTAAGATTGCACATTGTTTTCCGCTTGCTACACATTTCATAGCCGCACGTAATGCCACTTCCGTTTTACCGAAACCAACATCTCCGCACAAAAGTCTGTCCATAGGACGAATTCTTTCCATATCCTCTTTTATTTCATTTATAGACTGAAGCTGATCGTCTGTTTCGGAATAAGGGAAACGGGATTCAAAATCCCTTTGCATTTCATCGTCAGGCAAAAAAGCAAAACCTTTGCTTTGTTCACGCTTAGCATACAAAGCAGTAAGCTCGTGAGCCATGTCCTTTACCGCACGCTTTACATTATTTCTTGTTTTCTGCCACTCTGAAGATGAAAGCTTGTTAAGCTTTACTCCCGTATCATCTCTTGGACCGATATATCTTGAAACCATGTCAAGCTGTGTTACCGGAACATAAAGCACATCTTTACCGGCATACTGAATGGTAATATAATCCTTAGTAACACCTTCAAGTTCAAGCTTTCTGATACCGGCAAATCTTCCGATACCATGCATAGAATGAACTACCAAGTCCCCTGCGGTTATATCCGAAAGGCTTCTTATTTCCTCTCCCTTTTTATGCTTCTTTTTCTTCTTTTTGGAACTTGCCGCCTTGGACTGTGTAATTACAGCCGTTTTGTTTTCCGGATATTCATAACCCCCGGAAAGACTTCCTGTCATAAGCAGTACTCTTCCCGGCAGACATTGTGATGTTTCATTTGCAATATCGCATTTTATTCCATCGTCCAGAAGATCCTGACGAATGATAGGGAGCGTTTTTTCGCTTCCCGCAATAAGCATTGTTCGATATCCTCTTTCGCACAAGCTTTTCAAGTCCTCGTCAAGCTGACGCATTTCACCGCCCCACGGAGCATTCTGAAGAGCCTCAAAGCTGATAATTTTTTTATATCCTACTCGGTCAAGACCCTGAATAAAATTACTTAAAAATATCTGCTGTCCCCTGCCTGTTTCGGAAAGTACATGGGAAAGCTCGCAGTAATGTCCTACAAGACCTTTACATAATTCACCTTCTTCAAGAAGTATTTTGCAGTCCTCATTATACTGTGCCGTAACTCCCTTTGCATGCTCGGACGCATTGACATACTCACAAAAAACGGTTATTCCGTTAAAATAATCAAAAATCAACGGTATCTTTTCATAAATAAGAGGTATATACTTATCTATGCACTGAAGTTCCGCTCCCTCTCTCAAAAGCTCGGAATCCTCTGCAAGACGTGCCTTTACTATATCTGACTTTCGGCTCTTTATACTTTTGGCAAGACTATCAATTTTATCTGCCAAAGCCAAACGATCCGTTACAGTTTCCAATGCCGGAGCAATTTTTATAGAGTCAAGGGAATCGGTTCTGCGCTGAGATTCCGGATCAAAATACGAAATACTGTCAATTTCATCTCCCCAAAATTCCATTCTTACAGGCATTGCAGACTGTACCGGAAAAATATCGGCAATAGAACCTCTGACAGAAAACTGAGACGGTCCTTCAACCTTATCACAGCGGACATAACCCATATTTATCAGTTTTATTTTAAGATTTTCCAGACTTTCCTCCGCACCGCTTTCAATTGTAATCGTACTGTTTTCCAAAACGTCCTTAGGAATAACAGGTTCCATTACCGCTTCAATACTTGCAGCTATTATTTTGCTTTGACCCCTTATAAGCTTTGAAAGTGCGGCAATTCTCTGATGCTCATACTCCCTTGAAAAGCCTTCGATTTTAGTAAGTGCAAGCTCTCTGGAGGGAAAAAGAACGGCATAATTTTCATCTCCCGACATAACAGCGATATCATCGCAAAGTTTTTTTGCCGACGCTTCGCTTTCTGTTATGACCAGAATCGGACTTTCATTATTAAGAGAATAAATAAACTGAGCTTTATGAATATGAGAAAGTCCGGCAGCACATACAGGACTTATTTTACTTTTTATATATTTATCAATATCCTTCCAGCTTTCAAGCTCACGAAAGGTTTCTCTGAAAAAATTCATTGTCAACTCCTTTTTTATCAGTGCATATTTTATAGTTCACAAATATTTATGATTCTCGATATACATATTAGTATAAAAATTTTACAAGCACAAATACAGCAACCCCCTATTACAGGGAGATTGCTGTTATTATGGTATATTATTGCTTGTCACTGAATGTGACAACTGCAAAATACGGCAAAGCCTTAACTTATTTTATCTATATTTTCTATGAATTGAATCTATTCATAGCCTCATCAATTTTTCCGTCAATCATAAGCTCCAGACTGTCACACGCCTTTTGGCATGATTCCTGGATTTTTACCATATCCTCTTTACCGAATCGGCTTAAAACCCAGTCTGCAAGATCGAATTTAGGGTGCGGTTTTCTTCCGACGCCCATTTTTATTCTTGGGAAAGTATCCTCTCCTGTAAGATAAATAATACTTTTAATGCCGTTATGACCGCCGTCACTTCCCTTTCGTCTGATACGCAGTGCCCCCGGTTCAAGGGAAATATCATCATAAACGATTATAACATGCTCAATATCAAGCTTATAAAATGCCATTGCCTCGGAAACTGCCTGACCGCTGTTATTCATATAGGTTTCGGGCTTCATGAGAATACAGTGCTTTCCGCTTATTGTTACATCACTGCAAAGCGACTTGAATTTATATCTTTTTATATCTGTTCCCAAACGTTCAGCCATAGAGTCAATAACCATAAACCCCGCATTATGACGTGTATATGCATACTGCTCTCCCGGATTCCCCAAACCTACAATAAGATATTCTACCGGTCCGGAATGTATCGGTTCTGATTTTGAAATTTCTCTGAATCTGTCAAAAATACTCATTTAATATCACGCTTTTTCCAATCTTTTCTTAAGTTTAGTCAGGCTGTAGCCTTCCTTAATTTTAACAACTCCCCTGTCAATAGCAAGAGCATAGTCAGGAACATCTCTTGTAATTGTAGTACCGGCAGCCGTGTATACAGCCTTACCCAGCTTAACAGGAGCAATTAAATTTGTATTGCAGCCGATAAAACAGTTATCTCCGATCTCACAGCGGCTTTTTACTATACCGTCATAGTTAACGGTTACAGTACCGCAGCCGAAGTTAACCTTTTTGCCTACGTCGCTGTCACCCACATAAGTAAGATGCGCAACGGCAGTACCTTCGCCGATAATAGAATTCTTGATTTCAACAAAATCGCCGATTTTAACTCCGCTTTTTATATGGCTTCCCGGACGGATATGAACCCACGGTCCGATCTTAACTCCGGCATCAATCGTCGACTTAAACGCCTGAACATAATTTAAGCTTACTCCGTCTTTGATTTCACAATCGTCAATTATGCAGTTTGGCCCGATACGACAGTCCTTACCGATTTTTGTCTTGCCTCTCAGATGAGTTCCCGCCATAATCTCAGTACCTGCCTCGATTTCCACATCTCTGCCTATTACAATACCGTCAATACAGTTAAACTCAACGCCGTTTTCCAAATGCTTCTCGATTACCGCCATTCTTGCAGCGGTATTCAGAGCCAAAAGACCCTTTCTGTCGTTTGCGCCTAAAACCACATTCGGATTTTCCGAAATATATGCGTTGACATTTCTGCCCTTATTAAGAGCGATGAAAACACTGTCAGTTAAATAATATTCACCCTGAGCATTATTCCGGGTAAGCTCCCCCAGATATTCAATAAGATCGGAGGTTTTAAACCAGTAAGCTCCGGAATTTACTTCCTTTATTTCCCGCTGTGCAGCGGTAGCGTCTTTTTCCTCAACTATTGAAGTGATTCCGCTTTCACCTCTTACGATTCTGCCATAGCCCTCAGGATCGTCGATCTCAGCAGTAATTACTGTTATTGAATTATTTTCGTTTTCATGAAGCTCAAGGGACTTTTTTATAGTTTCAGAATCAATAAAAGGAGCGTCTCCGCACAATACCAACGTGTTTCCCCCGCCGTTTTTCTCCATAAACGGTACTGACTGCATAACCGCATGACCAGTACCCAATCTTTCGCTCTGGAGTACTGTTTCATATCTTCCGTTTAAATATTCATCGATTTTTTCGGCCATATATCCCTTGACAATGCAGAGATTTGAAAGCTCGGCTTCCTCACATGCTTTTATTACCCATTCAAGCATAGGCTCTTCCAATACCTTAAACATAGGCTTGGGAATATCCGCTTTCATTCTTTTTCCCTGACCGCCTGCCAGTATTACAGCATTATTCATTATGATCTTTCCTCTCAAATTATATTGAAATTAATTTTTAATTTTTATGTACACACTAATAACAACCAGATTTTTTCTATACTTTCCTTTCCTGCTATGGGACTAGAAATAAACATACAAAAAATCACACAACAACAACTATAATATATTATGACAGCTATTCAGTCAATTTTCAAGAGATTTTCAAAAAAAATTAAAATTTTAATATTTTTTGTGAATATTGCTACAAATTAACCTGTAAGATTTTTTTTAAAAATATATGGAATTTTTTCCACTTATATGTTATAATAATATTTAACAGACTGACTGAACATTTTCGTCGGTCTGAAAGACAAAAAATATCTGGAGGTATAAAACCAATGGCAAAGAAATATTGCTACCTTTTCTCTGAAGGTAATGCTAACATGAGAGAACTCCTAGGCGGCAAGGGCGCTAACCTTGCTGAAATGACAGGTATGGGTCTTCCCGTTCCGCAGGGTTTCACTATTTCAACTGAAGCGTGTACACAGTACTATGAGGACGGCCGTCAGATCAATCCTGACATCATGGCTGAAATCAATGAATACATCGGTAAGATGGAAGAAATCACCGGCAAGAAGTTCGGCGATCACGAAAATCCACTCCTCGTTTCTGTTCGTTCAGGCGCTAGAGCATCAATGCCTGGTATGATGGATACTATCCTGAACCTCGGTCTTAACGAAGAGGTTGTTGAAGTTATTGCCGAAAAATCCAATAACCCAAGATGGGCTTGGGACTGCTACAGAAGATTCATTCAGATGTATTCCGACGTAGTTATGGAAGTCGGCAAGAAATACTTTGAAGAACTTATTGACGAAATGAAGGCTAAGAAGGGCGTTACTCAGGACGTTGACCTTGATGCTGACGACCTTAAGGAACTGGCTGCACAGTTCAAAGCTGAATATAAGGAAAAAATCGGTACAGACTTCCCTTCCGATCCTAAGGAACAGTTAATGGGCGCTGTACAGGCTGTATTCCGTTCATGGGACAACCCAAGAGCTAACGTTTACAGAAGAGACAACGATATCCCTTATTCATGGGGTACTGCCGTAAACGTACAGTCAATGGCTTTCGGTAATATGGGCGATGACTGCGGTACAGGCGTTGCATTTACCCGTGACCCTGCTACAGGTGAAAAGAAGCTCATGGGCGAATTCCTTACAAATGCACAGGGCGAAGACGTTGTTGCCGGCGTTCGTACACCTATGCCTATCGCTCAGATGGCTGAAAAGTTCCCTGCTGCTTTTGAAAAGTTCCAGACTGTTTGCAAGACTCTTGAAGATCACTACAGAGATATGCAGGACATGGAATTTACAGTAGAACACGGCGAACTCTTCATGCTCCAGACCAGAAACGGCAAGAGAACAGCTCAGGCTGCTCTGAAGATCGCATGTGATCTCGTTGACGAAGGTATGAGAACAGAAGAAGAAGCAGTTGCCATGATCGATCCTAGAAACCTCGATACACTGCTCCACCCTCAGTTTGATTCAAAGGCTCTTAAGGCCGCTACACCTGTAGGCAAGGGCTTGGGCGCTTCTCCGGGCGCTGCTTGCGGTAAGGTTGTATTCACAGCTGACGACGCTGTTGCTTGGAACGAAAAGGGCGAAAAGGTTGTTCTTGTTCGTCTTGAAACTTCACCTGAAGATATTACTGGTATGAAGGCTTCTCAGGGTATCCTGACTGTAAGAGGCGGTATGACTTCTCACGCTGCCGTTGTTGCCCGTGGTATGGGTACATGCTGTGTTTCTGGCTGCGGTGACATTAAAATGGACGAAGCTAACAAGAAATTTGAGCTTGCAGGCAAAACATATACCGAAGGCGACTATATCTCAATCGACGGTTCAACAGGTAACATCTATGACGGCGTTATTCCTACAGTAGACGCTACAATCGCAGGTGAATTCGGCAGAATCATGGCTTGGGCTGACAAGTACAGAGTTCTCAAGGTAAGAACAAATGCCGATACTCCTGCTGACGCTAAGAAGGCTCGTGAACTGGGCGCTGAAGGTATCGGTCTATGCCGTACAGAGCACATGTTCTTTGAACCGGACAGAATCGGCGCTTTCCGTGAAATGATCTGCTCAGATACTGTTGAAGAAAGAGAAGCTGCTCTTGCTAAGATCGAACCTATGCAGCAGGCTGACTTTGAAGCTCTTTATGAAGCTCTGGAAGGCTGCCCTGTAACAATCAGATTCTTAGATCCTCCGCTTCACGAATTCGTTCCTACAGAAGAAGCTGACATTAAGGCTCTTGCTGATACTCAGGGTAAATCCGTTGAAACAATTAAGAATATTATCGCTTCACTTCACGAATTTAACCCAATGATGGGTCACAGAGGCTGCCGTCTTGCAGTAACATACCCTGAAATCGCTATCATGCAGACAAAGGCTGTTATCAAGGCTGCTATCGCTGTTTCCAAGAAGCACCCTGACTGGACTATCGTTCCTGAAATTATGATTCCGCTGGTTGGCGAAATTAAGGAACTTAAATATGTTAAGAATTTCGTTGTTGAAACTGCCGATGCAGTTATCAAGGAAGCCGGCGTTGACCTCAAGTATGAAGTAGGTACAATGATCGAAATCCCAAGAGCTGCTCTGACAGCTGACGAAATTGCTAAGGAAGCTGAATTCTTCTGCTTCGGTACAAACGACCTGACACAGATGACGTTCGGTTTCTCAAGAGATGACGCAGGTAAGTTCTTAGACGCTTACTATGACGCTAAGATCTTCGAGAACGATCCATTTGCTAAGCTCGACCAGACCGGTGTTGGTA
>CATKAZ010000118.1 GCA_949745795.1 uncultured Oscillospiraceae bacterium
CTGCTGACTTTTTTACTCTGTTTTGCATGTATTTTTTCACAATACCCCTCTTGACAAAATAAAAAACGGTGTATATAATTGGAAATCAAATTGAGGTTGATTTTCAAACAGCACATTTTTTCTTCTCAGGAATCCGAAAATCAGGAGGATTTTCGGAAAAAATTCAGCCCGAAGACGGGCTGAAAATATCGTAAGTATAAGCAGATAAATGAAGCATATAAAAAGGCGGTTAGATATTTCCGAAATCATGAAGATGAATTACCTTTATTTCAGGAATACAAAGTTCATCATGTATTAAGAGATGAAGAATGTACAGAATTAATTGCAAACAGTGAACTTACTGTAACATGGAAAGCGCTTGGCGGAGGATATATTATGTGGTAAAAATAAATTCAGATAAAATGATAAAAATGCGTTGACTTAGTGAAAAATATATGATATAATATAAATATCGGCAAAAGCCGAAATAATAATATAAAGAAAGACAATATTTTTTCTACACATTAAGGCTCGGTGAATAACCGAGCTTTTGATGTATTTATTTAAATTCGCCAATGGCGAATGTTTGACATTGAGGTATAGTTAATTAAGAGTTTATATAATATAATCTATTAAATAAATGTCATTCCTTGACAAAATATGGTATAAGTGATATAATTTATATGTTTAAATATTAAATTATAAGGAGATTATAGGAGATGTATATAATAAAACCACATTTTGCTTATTGTCCAATACAGGAAACGGAGTATTTTGTCAATGTAAGATATAAAATATGTGATGTCAATACATATAAAAAGGTTTCAATGGAATGCGTATATCAGGAGTTTTATAAAAATATTTGTCCGGAACGAAATAATTGTCCTATTTATAATTCAGCTGATACAATTGTTGTGAATAAATAAAAAATTCGCCATTGGCGAATTTTTTACATAAATCATTAATTATAAGTCATAGAACCCTGCTAATTGTCCATTTAAGTAATTATATATATTGACAGCGTCTGTAAAATCAACTATACCATCATTATTTGTATCAGCACTTCTAAATGAATTTAATGGATAAACTGTTGAATCTGTCAAATAATTATAAATTGCAGTTACATCGCTGTTATTGACAAACCCATCACCATTTGCATCTCCAACTAAAACAGTATCGATTTTTACCAAACTTGAATTCAATGCATTTTCATCTTTATCTTTTAAATAGATACTAAAATTTGTAAATGTATCCCAAATATATTTTTTGTTCCCATAGTTGCTGTAAATAAAGTACCCGAATCAACAATATTTCCATTGTCATTTTTATAATACCCTACTCCGAATGTTCGTCCTCCCCCAACATGTAAAGTATCTCCTAAATTTCCTACTTTAAATATACTGCTTCTGCTTTTTACATCACTAAAATCATTGTATGAAAAGCTAACATTACAAACGCATACACCTGAATTTTTATTAACATCAAAGTATAATCTATATGTATCATAATCACTTGCTGCACTTACCGGTATAACTATTAATGCATTACCGTTTATATCTCTAATTACCTTGCTGGTAAAATCAATAAAACTATCTGTGTTTCCAGTAGACATTGGTGCGATAATTTTAGCACAAGCTAAACATCCGTTTGTTTTAATGGAATCTCCCATATAAGTACACTGTATGTTGCGGCTTGTAGCATTAACAGTAGAACGGAAAGTTCCTCCTTTACAAAGATACGTAGCAATAGCTTTTTCCCCAGTAAAACCTGAATTATAATGCAGTGTTAAATCAAAATATGCCATATTTGCTGATGTACTGTCTTCTTTTCTATAATAACAACTAACAGCATATATTTTATACTGAGTGATTGCACTCGCAGAATAATTATTCAGCATTGGTACCGCACACATTACAGTCGCAGAAACTAAAGCGGCAAAAACATCCTTTCATTTTTTTATGGTTTGATTTTACTATATATTCCAGATTTTGTCAATACCTTAATTAACATTTTATTAAAAAAAGATAAAAGATTACGAATATACCTCGTTTCAGAGTATTATCTACTTAATACAATGATGTTTGAAGATACAACTTATATGTATATCACTATCACCTATATGCCTGCTTATTTCGCCTGCCCATTTGTAAACTTCATGATTTTATTACTACTGAAAATGTCAGCATTATTGAACGACATATATAATTCATTCAGAACCCCAAAAACAAAAAACTTCCGAACAGATTAATCTGTTCGGAAGTTTTTTTAACATATTAATTACTTTATTATTGAAGTACCTGTCATTTCAACAGGCTGCTCAAGTCCCATAACCTTAAGCATTGTAGGAGCAATATCAGCAAGTACTCCGTTCTCACGAAGCTCACAGTCATATCCCACAACAACAAACGGTACAGGATTTGTTGTATGAGCAGTAAACGGTGAACCGTCTGACTCATACATTTTATCGGCATTTCCGTGGTCTGCTGTAATAAATGCTACACCGCCCTTTGAAAGAACTGCCTCAACAGTTTTGCCGACACATTCGTCAACAGCTTCAACAGCAGCCTTTGCAGCATCAAATACACCTGTATGTCCCACCATATCGCAATTAGCATAATTTAAAATAATTGCATCATATTTATCGCTGTTAATTGCCTCCACTACCGAATCAGTAACCTCGTAAGCACTCATTTCAGGTTTCATATCAAATGTTTCAACATCCGGAGACTTAATAAGAATTCTGTCCTCGCCCTCGAACGTTTTTTCTTCACCGCCGTTAAAGAAAAATGTTACATGAGCATATTTCTGAGTTTCTGCAATTCTTAGCTGAGTTTTACCCATTTTGCTTACATACTCACCAAATGTCATTTCAAGCGCTTCCGGAGGGAATGCAACCGAAACATTAGGCATAGTAGCGTCATACTGAGCCATACATACAAAATTCAACGGGAAATATCCCTTTTTACGTTCAAATCCGGTAAAACCTTCTTCAACAAAGGCTCTTGTGATCTGTCTTGCACGGTCAGGACGGAAATTAAAGAAAATAACACTGTCATTCTCCCCTACCATACCGTTTTTATCGCATACAGTCGGGAGCATAAATTCATCGGTTACTTCGTTTGCATATGAATCCTTTATTGCCTGTACAGGACAACAACCTTCAACGCCATCGCCCAATACCATTGCATTATAAGCCTTTTCAACTCTGTCCCAAGCATTATCTCTGTCCATTGCATAAAAACGTCCCATAACTGTAGCAACAGAACCTACGCCGATCTCTTTCATTTTATCGCATGCTTCCTGCATATATTCAGCAGCCGATGACGGCGGAACATCACGTCCGTCAAGGAATGCATGAACATAAACCTTTTCAAGACCGTTCTTCTTTGCCATTTCCAGCAAACCGTAAAGATGATCAATATGGCTGTGAACACCGCCCGGTGACAGAAGTCCCATAAGATGCAGAGAGGAATTTTTAGCCTTGCAGTTTTCAATAGCTGATTTCAGTGCCGAATTTTCAAAGAAATCCCCATCTTGAATAGACTTAGAAATCTTAACAAGCATCTGATAAACAATTCTTCCGGCACCGATATTTGTATGACCTACTTCGGAATTACCCATCTGACCGTCCGGCAGACCTACGTCAAGTCCGCTGGCACCGATAAGTGTGTGAGGTCCCTGCATGTATTTATCAAGATTCGGTGTATTTGCAGCAGTAATGGCATTGCCGTAGTCATTAGCATTGTAGCCAAAACCGTCCATTATAATAAGTGCAACTGGTCTTTTAGACATAATTTACCCTTTCTGAATTTTACTTATTCTTCATAGTCGACAGAAACAGGAGTTACAACAGGTTTTCCGTCCTTATCCGTTAAAACAGTCAATCCGCCTGCATTACCGTCATGTACAAACATATAATTTACACCTGTTTCCCTATCGATCCATATTTCAACACACGATATAGCGCCCTGAGAATAAGCTTTTATAAATCTTTTATCTTTTGACATTTTATCCCTCTACAGCAGCCTGAACAATAGTATTAAAGTCAGCAGCCTTAAGTGAAGCTCCGCCAATCAGACCGCCGTCAACATTAGGCTTTGAAAGAAGTTCAGCAGCATTGCCTGCGTTCATTGAACCGCCGTACTGAATTGTAACTGCATCGGCAGTTGCCTGATCATAAATCTTTGCAAGAGTTGCACGGATAAATCCGCAAACTTCTTCTGCCTGATCAGCTGTAGCAGTCTTGCCTGTACCGATAGCCCATACAGGTTCATAAGCAATAACAGTTTTCTTAACGTCTTCAGCTGAAACATCATAAAGATCAAGCTTTATCTGACGTGCAATAACTTCTTCTGTAATATTGCATTCACGTTCCCAAAGAAGCTCGCCAACGCAAACGATCGGCTTAAGTCCTGCTGCAAGAGCAGCTTTAGTTCTCTTGTTTACGGTTTCATCTGTTTCACCGAAATACTGTCTTCTTTCTGAGTGACCGATTACAACGTATTCAACACCCAGTTCAACCAGCATATCAGCTGAAATTTCCCCTGTAAATGCACCGCTCTTTTCAAAATGAACGTTCTCTGCACCTATCTTTACATTTGAACCTGCTGTTGTATTAATAGCTGTTTCAAGGTTTGTAAAAGGTACGCATGCAATAACTTCAACCTTACCGTCAGCATTTGCAACCAACGGCTTGATAGCTTCAAGAAGCTCCTTAGCTTCCGGTCTTGTTTTATTCATTTTCCAGTTACCAGCAATAATTGCTTTTCTTAATGACTTGTTCATTACTTAACTCCTTAATATATAAAAGTTTATTCTTACAGTAAAGAGAACAAGGTTTCCCCTGTTCTCCGATTTAATATAATTTTACTTATCGGCAATAACGTCAACACCTGGAAGTACCTTGCCTTCGAGGTATTCAAGTGAAGCGCCGCCGCCTGTTGAGATATGGCTCATCTTGTCAGCAAAACCAAGCTGCATAACTGCTGCTGCGGAGTCGCCGCCGCCGATAATTGTTGTAGCGTCTGTTTCGGCAAGAGCCTTAGCTACTGCGATTGTACCCTTAGCAAGTACCGGATTTTCAAATACACCCATAGGACCGTTCCATACAACTGTTTTAGCTGTCTTAGCAGCTTCAGCAAACAGCTCCTGAGTCTTAGGACCGATATCAAGTCCCATCTTGTCAGCAGGAATGCTGTCAGATGATACGTATTCAACTGAAATTTCAGCGTCAATTGGATCAGGGAATGATGCTGTAACAGCAGTATCAACAGGAAGAAGAAGCTTCTTGCCTAAATTATCAGCTTTTGCCATCATTTCCTTACAGTAATCAACCTTTTCCATATCAACCAGTGAACTGCCTACTTCATAGCCCTTAGCCTTTAAGAATGTGTAAGCCATTCCGCCGCCGATAATAAGTGTATCGCACTTTTCAAGCAGATTTGAAATTACATTAAGCTTATCAGCAACCTTAGCACCGCCGAGAATTGCAACAAACGGTCTTTCAGGAACTTCAACTGCATTGCCGAGATACTTGATTTCCTTCTGCATAAGGTATCCCACAGCTGTTTCCTTAACAAACTTTGTAACGCCTGCTGTTGAAGCATGAGCTCTGTGAGCTGAACCGAAAGCGTCCATCACAAATACTTCACCGTCAACTAAATCAGCAAGTTCCTTAGCAAGATTTTCTCCGTTCTTAGTTTCGTCTGCGCCTCTGAATCTTGTGTTTTCAAGAACTACGATTTCGCCGTCCTTCATTTCAGCAACTGCCTTCTTTGCATTGTCGCCTACGACTGTATCGTCCTTAGCGAAAATTACATTTGTATCAACCAATTCTGCAAGTCTCTTTGCAGCGGGAGCCAATGAGAATTTATCCTCCGGACCGTTCTTAGGCTTACCCAGATGTGAGCAAAGTACTACCTTACCGCCATCGGCAATAAGCTTTTTAATTGTAGGCAGAGCAGCCTGAATTCTGTTATCGTTTGTGATAACGCCGTCCTTTAGAGGAACGTTAAAATCAACTCTTACGAGAACCTTTTTACCTTTTACATTAATGTCATCAACTGAAACCTTGTTTAAACCTGCCATGTTTTATAAACATCCTTTCATTTAATACAAAATAATGCTGTTATTATTTTAACAACCATTATTTTTATTTTACACTATTTTCCGGTATTTTGCAATAGTTTTTTTGAAATCATATAAATTTTTACCTACGGTCACCTTTAATAACAAATCCTACCACATTATGTCCTGCATTACATGCTACAGCAGCACCGATTTCAACAGTATATTCAGGAGGATAGCCAAATTTTTCAGTCATTTCCTTTTCAAGCTCAGAGGGTAATGCTTTGTCACTTCCGCTCACTATAAGATATGGTGTCTGAGGAGTCATATACTTTTCAGCATCTGCTATCAATTTGGGAATTATATTCTTTTCACCTCTGATTTTTTCAACAACCGTTGATACTCCTCCGGCAATTTTTATAAGAGGACGAAGTCCCAGGAGTTCTCCTGCAAAAGCTGCTGCCGCTGTTACTCGTCCGGACTTTTTTACATATTTCAGCGTCATTGGTACGAAAAAAACCTCTGCCCTGTCCAGCCATTCATTTAAATATTCAATTATTTCCTCTGGTGAAGAACCTTTTTGAGCCTTAAGTGCAGCCTGCATTACGGGATAACCATAAACTCCTGTATAATTTTTTGAATCCACAACATGGATCCTCATTGTCGGACCGCCTTTGCTCAATATTTCTTCTTTGAAGGTCTGAGCCGCAGAAACTGCATTATTGTATGTTGCAGAACCGGTTGAGGAAATTGTAACATATATTACATCGGTCCAACCCTCGCTGTAAAGCTCCTTATATACTTCAAGAATTTCAAAAGATGTAAGCTGAGAGGTCGTAGGCATTTCTTTTGCATTATCCATCATTTTGTAAAACTCTTCATTAGAAAAATCTTTTCTTTCTCTGTAAGACACACCGTCTACCGTCACCGGAAAACACATAATTTTTATATCCAGTCTTTTTTCTTCTTTCTTTGGAATATCACAAGTAGAATCAGTTAAAATTTTGATTTTATACATTATTCACCCTTCTTTCTGCCATATGTATTTTGTCAGTTGTCCTTCTCTTGATAAATCGGGAAAATTCCACTGTCTTAAAACTTCATAAGCTGCAATTGCAGCGGAATTTGAAAGATTAAGACTTCTTAAATTATTACGCATAGGTATTCTAACACATCTTTCCGGATTTTTATAAAGTAAATCCTCATTAAGCCCCTGATCCTCACGTCCGAAAATCAGATAAGCATTATCCTGATAATCAACATCGCTGTATACATGCTTACCTTTTGTAGTAAAATAATAAAATTCACCGGTATTACGTTTAAAAAAATCATTTAAATTTTCATAGTAAGATATATCCAATTTATCCCAGTAATCCAGACCGGCTCTTTTAAGCTGTTTATTAGTAATTTCAAAACCAAATGGTTTTATCAAATGAAGCCTTGCGCCTGTTACCGCACAGGTTCTTGAAATATTTCCGGTATTCTGCGGTATTTGCGGTTCAACAAGTACTATATTTAGATTTTTCATTTTGCGCTCCGTTCATTCATAAATAACATATACATTTTATTATACCAAAAAAGTACTTTAATTTCAATATTTATAAATAATTTTTTACAAAAAAAGAGGACGCTTTAAACGTCCGTATTTTTTCGTTTTCCAATACTTTGTTCTGCAAGATATTTTGCTATAGCCGCAGCATCAGACGCAGTTATTTTTCCATCTTCATTAAAATCAGCCGCAGGATAATCTTCTGTTTTTATCTTTTCCCCTGCTATAGACGCTTCTGCCAAAAGCTTAGCAATAAACGCCGCATCACTTGCACGAACTTGACCGTCGCCGTTAGCGTCTCCTTTTACGGGTTTAATAGGAACTACAGGCAATTCTAATCCTGTCGTTGTGACAGACGTCGTTACTGTAGGTACAGGATTCGTCACTGCCGTAGTAGTCACTCCCGAACTACCCGTGACATAAAAATCCCCTCCGGACACATTGTAAATCGCACTGCACATAAATTGTCTGTCATTAAATGTTCTATAATAAATCCCAATTATTTCATAGTCAAAATTATATTTTCCGTCAGTAAAATTTTTATCAACTGAATAGGTAATAAATGCTTTTGTATCAGTCATGGTAAATTGTGAAGTTAAATCATCGTTCAATACTTTCAATTGATTCCCCGAATTGTCAACAACCTTTTCACAAGTTATGCCCTTCGGTAATGACACAACAACCTCTGCACTATTATTAATTGAATCCAATTCCAGAGGAACGACAGCTTTTTCTCCGCACTTTACAGTAACATTACCGACTTTCGCCTCTTTATAAATAGCTGTAGATCCTAGAATTACACAGGTCACAGGTATAGACAATGATGTAGAACACGATTCCGGCAAGGTAATTCCGGTAATCTTAGTTACCGTAGTTTCTGTTGCTACCGACGGTTTTACAACGAACACAGATGTATACGCCTTTAAATACGGCTGACATTCGGACGATTTATTCGGTACTTTAGAATTATTTTGTACAGATATTTCGGCAGCGTCAGAACAGGCTGATTTTACTTCCGCCGAAACGCTTGTCAGCTTAAACGGAAACAAACTGCACAAAATCAGTACCACAGACAGCAAGACATTTAAAAATCTTTTTTCATTTTTCATAAAAATCCCCTTCCAAATTTTATTATATCAGTAATATCATACCATATCATTTAGCCTTTGTCAATCTATATATTGCTCTGTATAGTATTGGAATAAATTGGTTATAAATATATTGAATTTTCCTGTAATACAAGTAAATAATAATTTTGCAATTTATTATAAGGAGTGAAGTTAAATGGAAATTAAACCAATGATAAAAGGCGCTGCTGTCGGAATGATGGCGGGCACTGCATTTTATATGGTGGCTAAGTCACCTGACAGAAAAAAGAAAATGCTTAAAAAAAGTACAGGCAAAGCTATAAAAGCTTTCGGAAGCGCAGTAGACTGCTTTTCTTCAATGATCGGATAAAAATCAGTTTATAAAATTCAGGAGGACGGCGTGGGTAAATTTTATTTTTACATTCTAGGTATCATTACCGGTCTGGCCAACGGCTTGTTCGGTTCAGGCGGAGGAATAATTGCAGTCCCTATGCTGAAAAAATCCGGACTCAGTACAAAAGAAGCCCACGCCACTTCTATTGCGCTTACCCTTCCGCTTAGTATTGTCAGCAGTATTTTTTATTATAATATTATTAAGGATATTTTTAAGGATACTCTGATAATTATTGCTATCGGTCTTGCAGGAGCATTACTTGGCGGGCTTTTCATGAAAAAAATACCGTCAAAGTATCTAAAAAAGGCTTTCGGTGTTATATTAATTATTTCGGGAATCAGGTTACTTTTCAAATGAGTATTTTATTTTATATTTCGGCTTTTTTAACAGGAATTCTTGCGTCTATGGGACTAGGCGGCGGAATGATACTTATTCTTTATATGACACTTATCGCAGGTATGGAACAGCTCACAGCTCAGGGAGTAAATCTGCTGTTTTTCATTCCCATAGCGGCAACAGCACTTATAATTCATACTAAAAATAAATTAGTAAAATGGAAAAAAATAATTCCGGCAATTATCTGCGGTGTTTTAAGCGCAGTTGCCGGAACTTACATTGCCAAAAGTATCGGCAATGACTATTTAACTAAAATATTTGCAATTTTTGTACTGATAACAGGCATTAAAGAGTTATTTACCAAAACCGAAAAATCAGAAAAGAAAAGTTAAATTTCATTAATGCTTTTACCGCTGTTTTTACGGTATCCCATATAACTTTCCAAAATAATTGTCGCTGCAACGGCGTCAACTACAGCTTTACGTTTTTTTCCTCTTGTATTTGTAACATTAAGATAATTGTGTGCCGAAACAGTAGTACTTCTTTCGTCCCAAAGTTCAACGGGTTTATCAGTTATTTCCTTCAATTTTTCTGCAAAAAGCTGACATTTTTCAGCACGGTCGCCAAGAGTATTATTCATATTTTTAGGATATCCAACAACTATAATATCAGCTTTATTCTCAGCCGCCGCCTGTGCGGTTTTTTTTATGCACTCATCAAAGTCCTTTTCACTGATAACGCCTGCCGGAGAAGCAAGCATTTCCGACTTGTCACAGCATGCAAGACCGGTACGGGAATCTCCAAAATCCACAGCCATAATTTTCATTGCTTCTCCCCCTACCACGGCTGGACTGAGCCGATTATCTCACTGACAGATTTAATATTATTACTGTCAAGATAATCGTTTATACCGTCAATAATTTTAATGGGCGCATAAGGATCGGTAAAAATGGCTGCACCCACCTGTACTGCGCTTGCACCTGCCATCATCATTTCAACTGCATCCTCTCCGCTTGAAATACCGCCCATGCCAATAATCGGAATATTTACAGCATTGGCAGTCTGCCATACCATTCTAACAGCAATCGGAAGTACTGCCGGTCCGGACATTCCACCCATATTATTTTTAAGTATCGGTCTTTTGGTATTGATATCAATTCGCATTCCCAGAACTGTATTTATCAGCGACAGAGCGTCTGCGCCTTCAGCTTCAACAGATTTGGCAATTTCTGCAATACTGGTAACATTCGGTGAAAGCTTGACAACAAGAGGCTTTTTGGTAACCTGTCTTACGCGCTTGGTAATCCCGGCAGCGCCGTCGCACGTGGCCCCAAATGCCATACCTCCCTGCTTAACATTGGGACAGGAAATATTCAGCTCTATCATATGAACATCTGTTTCATCAAGCTTTTTTGCAATTTCCACACACTCGTCCGCAGTTGAACCGGCAATATTTGCAAGTATGACCGTATCTTTTGTCATAAGATTCGGAAGCTCTTCGGAAATAAATTTGTCAATTCCCGGATTCTGCAAACCTACAGAATTTAGCATACCTGACGGAGTTTCAGCAATTCTCGGTGATGGATTACCATTACGTTTTGTAATCGTAGTACCCTTTGTTGCAATACCGCCCAATTTTGACAGAGGAAAAAGTTCCTCATATTCACGGCCGTAGCCAAAAACTCCGGATGCAGGAATTACCGGATTTTTGAATTCCACTCCTGCAATTTTAACAGATAAATCAGCCATTACCAGATTACCTCCTTTGCATTAAATACAGGACCGTTTTTACATACATGAGCAAAATGTTCTTCTCCGTCTTTCTTTGTCTTACATGCGCATACCAGACATGCGCCGATTCCGCAGCCCATTCTCTCCTCAAGAGATACTTCGCAGTAAACATTTGCAGAATCTGCAAGTGCGGCAATATTTTTCAGCATAGGCATAGGACCGCATGCATAAACTGCTTCAATACTTCCCTGTTCAAGAAGTTCTTTAAGGGGTTGCGTAACAAAACCTTTTATTCCTGTAGTTCCGTCATCAGTACACAGAATCGTTTCAGCGCCTGTCTTTTTGAAATCTTCCTGTAAAATCACTGCTTCAGCACTTCTGAACCCTGAAATCACTGCTGCTTTTTCTCCGTAAATTTTCGCCAGAGGCAGCATAGGAGGAGTTCCGATTCCTCCGCCAACAAGCACAACCTTTTTAAAAGATTTGTCCAATGTAAAACCGTGACCGAGAGGTGCAAGCATGTCAATAAGACTGCCTTCATTTACAGCGGCGATATTTTTAGTACCGTCCCCTTTTACAATAAATACTATTCTCAATGTTCCTTTTTCTCTGTCAATATCACAAATTGAAATAGGACGTCTTAAAGTACAGCCCTGTGGCAAAATGTGAACAAACTGTCCGGGAACAGCGATTTCTGCAATCTCAGGACAAAGAATAACAATACTGAAAATATCCTTTGCCAGCGCTTTTTTTTCTAAAACCTGATATTTTCCCTGTGTATACTTCATAATTTTTCCTTTCACTATTTATTAGAATTTTTCCCTGTTTTAATAAATTCTATCAAATCTTCAGGATCTGTAAAATCATCATAATCGCCTGTAATTCCCCCACGATGATATACTATACCCCTTTTCTCATTAGCTTCAAGACAATCCAGCAAATACTCTTCACTGTATCGTTTAATAAACTGAGTAAATGCATACGGTTTTATTTTATTTAATAATCCCCTTTTGCAGTCCTCATTGCATTCATAACAATGACTGATTTCCTTTTTAATTGAACATTTCCTGTTTTCACACCATTCCTTGCCGGAACATTCTCCCGAATTACAACCTGTACAATGAGTATTCTCTGAACATAAACAGCAGGCAAGTCCGCATCTTGCTATACCTAATTCCCTCTTCAAAGCAATCCACCTCTTTAAATCTGTATTATTCTTTTATCCTTGAATACAATTTCATATCAATAACTTTTCCGTTTTTTACTGCATTCTGTCGTAAAATACCCTCGCAAATAAAACCGTTTTTTTTAAGAACCTGACATGATCCAATATTATGTGAAAAAGGTTCAGCAAAAATTCTGATGATATCAGTATTTTCAAAGATATAATTACATATCTGTGCAACTGCTTCGGTCATAATACCTTTTCCCCAATATGGTTCTGCTATATAATAACCCAGTTCGGCTGTTCTAAAATGAATATTAGTCCCACGAAAAGCGCCTACAGTACCTATCACCTTATTATCTGCACAAATTGCAAAAACATAAACGCTGTTTTTATTCGAATCAAGTATAAAACTGATATAATCTTCTGCGTCTTTTACAGTATAGGGATAAGGAATACCATCTCGGAGATTTTCAAGTATTTTCTTATTATTCAAAGCCTTTGATAGCTCTGCTGCATATTCCCTGCAAAATGGTTTTATTTCAATTTTCATTTATTACTCCTTAGACTGCTTTTTATTTTTAACTTTTTTCTCCGGCAATTCATCATACATAGCTTCAAATAATTCTTTTAAAAATCCTTTATCGTCCAAATTATCTACTAACAGCATTTCCTTTGCACCCTTATACGGTATTTCATAGGTTACCGACTTCATGACTGATTTTGCAGATTCTGTAGGCTTGAGCAATAATCTGTTATCGTAAATTCCGCCTGCAATTTTCCCTCTATAATAAATGATATATTCGCCCATCATTGCACGGTGTGATATTTCTTCTAATTCGGATAACTGTTCCAAAACAAAATTTAAATATTCCTTGCTTGTTGACATAAAAGCCTCCTAAAAAAATTTATTAATTCTTTACTGCGAAAACATAATGCAGCATATCCATACCATAATAATGTTTAACAAATTTATCCTTAATTACCATTCCGTTTTTCTTAGCAACATTTTGAGAAGGTATATTATTATCACGTATAATCGAACAAACTTCGCTAAAATGTAAAACATTAAACGCATATTCCTTACATGCAATAGCTGTTTCCGCCGCATAACCATGATGCCAGAAAGTTTTTTTAAAAAGATAACCTATTTCAGGAACCTTTTTATTTTTATATTCCTGCATTGTAATTCCACACTGACCTATCATTTCATCAGTATCCTTTAAAATCACAGCCCAAAGACCAAATCCGTCTTGATTATACCTTTTAATCTGCTTATCAAGCCATTCCTGTACTTCTTCACAGCTAAATGCATGTTCATATGCATACATAACTTCTTTGTCCTGTAAAATCTTACAAAGTGCAGGAAAATCGGACTGCTCCATTTTTCTCAAATAAGTTCTTTCGGTTTCCAATATCATTTATATAACTCCCATAAATTACACCATTGAAATATATGCTATTAATTTTAAATGTTCAAATTAAACTTTCAGGCGGAATAAAATTCCGCCCTTATCAAAGTTTATATTTTTGTAATATCAATCATTTCAACATCGTCGATAGATCTGTTTGTCATCAGTACGTTTGCAAGAGCCTTGGCAGTATCGATGGCTGTAAGACTGCAAATAGAACGCTCAACAGACTTACGGCGCATTTTTACACTGTCTCTTGCCGGAAGTCTTCCCTTTTCCGATGTAGAAATTACATAGTGAATCTTACCGCTTTCAAGAAGTGACAAAACGTTAGGTTCTGTATCTTCCGAGATTTTATTTACCAAACTAGTTGCGATCATATTCTTATTAAGGGTACTTGCAGTACCGCTTGTACCGTAAAGATCAAAGCCCATCTGAGCAAACTTATCCGCTACTGCAATAATTTCCTGCTTGTCCGTATCTCTTACTGAAATCAGCACTCCGCCCTCTTTTTTGAGGTCATATCCGGCAGCAACAAGACCTTTAAGCAGTGCGTCCTCAAAAGTTTCCGCAATGCCCAAACATTCTCCTGTAGATTTCATTTCAGGACCAAGCATTGTATCAACGTCCTGAAGCTTTTCAAACGAGAATACGGGAACCTTAACGGCAACATACTTGCTCTTTTTATAAAGTCCGCTTTCATAACCCTGTTCCTTAAGACTTGAACCCAGCATAATTTTAGTTGCAATATCAACCATCGGAATACCTGTAACCTTGCTGATATACGGTACTGTTCTGGAAGAACGGGGATTTACTTCAATTACATAAACTTCATTGTTATATACAACGTACTGAATATTTACAAGACCGATTACTTTCAGTTCAAAAGCCAGCTTCTTTGTATAATCAATTATAGTATCAACAATTTCCGAAGATAAAGTCTGTGCGGGGTAAACTGAAATCGAATCTCCCGAATGAACTCCGGCACGTTCGATATGCTCCATAATTCCCGGAATCAGGAAATCGGTACCATCGCATATAGCGTCAACTTCAACTTCCTTACCCATCATATACTTATCAATAAGAACAGGATTTTCAATCATTGTTCTTGTAATAATTCCCATATATTCAATTACGTCTTTTTCAGAATGAGCAATGATCATATTTTGTCCGCCGAGAACGTATGAAGGACGGAGAAGTACCGGATATCCCAGTTTTTCCGCAACTTCAACAGCTTCTTCAGTCGTCATAACAGTATATCCTGCCGGACGAGGAATTCCGCACTTTTCAAGCAGCTCATCAAATCTCTCCCTGTCCTCAGCTGCATCAATACTGTCAGCGGAAGTACCGAGAATATTAACTCCCATATCCGCAAGATGACGGGTAAGCTTTATAGCAGTTTGACCGCCGAACTGTACCACAACGCCGTAAGGCTGTTCGGTTTCAATAATGGACTCAACGTCCTCCTTTGTAAGCGGGTCGAAATAAAGTCTGTCACCAGTGTCAAAGTCAGTTGAAACCGTTTCCGGATTGTTATTGCAGATTACCGCTTCATATCCCTCTTCCTTCAAAGACCACACACAGTGAACGGAGCAGTAGTCAAATTCGATACCCTGACCGATTCTGATAGGACCGGAACCGAAAACAATAACCTTTTTCTTGCCTGTATCGGTTCTTTCAATAAACTGCTTCGCCTCATTTTCTTCATCAAAAGTCGAATAGAAGTAAGGCGTTTCAGCCTTAAATTCTCCGGCGCAGGTGTCAACCATTTTATAAACGGCTCTTTTTCTGATAGGGCATTTTTGTCCGGACATACGTTCAATGGTACTGTCAAGGTATCCGAATTTCTTCGCAAAAATATATTTTTCTTCAGTTAGTTCACTGTCTGCAAGCCATCTTTCCAGTTCAACAAGGTTTTTAAGCTTGTCTAGAAACCACTCGTCAATAAGAGTTATTTCATGCAGCTTTTCAATAGAAACATCACGTTTTAAAAGCTCATAAACCTGGAACGCTCTTTCGTCGTCAGCATGAGGAATTTTTTCAAGAAGCTCTTCAGTTGAATATTCTGCAAATTTCTTCATATTCATTGAATCAACGCCCAATTCCGTTGAACGCACGGCTTTCATCATCGCCTGTTCAAAGCTTGTACCGATTGCCATAACTTCGCCTGTTGCCTTCATCTGAGTACCCAAAGTACGCTTTGCATAAACAAACTTATCAAATGCCCATTTAGGGAATTTTACTACAACATAGTCAAGAGCAGGTTCAAAGCATGCGTATGTTTTGCCTGTAACCTGATTAATGATTTCGTCAAGAGTATAACCGATAGCAATTCTTGTTGCAACCTTTGCAATCGGATAACCTGTGGCTTTTGAAGCAAGTGCAGAAGAACGTGAAACTCTCGGATTTACTTCAATAACCGCATATTCCATTGATTCTGGATGCAGTGCAAACTGACAGTTACAGCCGCCCTCGACTTTAAGTTCGGAAATAATATTCAAAGACGCTGTTCTAAGCATCTGGTATTCTCTGTCGGAAAGGGTAACGGCAGGAGCAATTACGATACTGTCTCCTGTATGTACGCCAACAGGGTCAAAGTTTTCCATAGAGCAGACAGTGATAACATTTCCCTTGCTGTCTCTGATTACTTCAAATTCTATTTCCTTCCAACCGCTGATACATTTTTCAATAAGAACCTGAGTAATAGGTGAGAGTCTAAGACCGTTTTTGGAGATATCTCTCAGCTGCTCTTCATTTTCGGCAATTCCGCCGCCTGTACCGCCAAGAGTAAACGCCGGACGTACAATAACAGGATAACCGATAATATTTGCAAAGTCCACGGCGTCTTCAATAGTTTCAACAACCTTTGAAGGAATACACGGTTCACCGATTTTTTCCATAGTATCTTTAAAAGCCTGCCTGTCCTCAGCCTTGTGAATGGTAAGCGGATCAGCGCCAAGAAGCTTAACATTATGATCGTCGAGAAAACCTTCTTTTGCAAGCTGCATAGAAAGAGTAAGACCGGTCTGTCCTCCCAATGTAGACAAAACGCTGTCAGGTTTTTCAATTTCAATAATTCTTTTTACTACGTCAAGGGTCAGCGGTTCGATATAAATTTTATCCGCCATAGCCTTGTCAGTCATAATTGTAGCAGGATTTGAGTTTATAAGTACAACCTCAAGTCCTTCCTGTTTCAATGCACGGCATGCCTGAGTGCCTGCATAGTCAAATTCGGCTGCCTGTCCGATAACAATAGGACCGGAACCTATTACAAGTACTTTTTTTATATCCTGTCTTAAAGGCATATCAGTGCATCTCCTTTTTAATCATTTCAATAAATTCATCAAATAAGTACGCCGTATCCTGCGGACCGCCATGAGCCTCCGGATGGAACTGGACTGTAAAAGCATTAATCCTTTTATATCTCATACCCTCGCATGTCCCGTCGTTTGCATTAATATGTGAAACCTCTCCTATTTCAGGATCCATACTATCACCTACTACAGCATAACCGTGATTTTGGCTTGTTACAAAGGTTTTACCCAGAGCCTTGTCAATAACCGGCTGATTTGCACCCCTGTGACCGTACTTCAGCTTCTGGGTTACCGCTCCGTGAGCCAGCGCCATAAGCTGATGTCCGAGGCAGATTCCAAAAATCGGAATGCCAAGCTGAGCAATTTCTCTGATATTTGCAATTACACCGGTATTTTCAGAAGGATCTCCGGGACCGTTAGAAAACATAATACCATCCGGAGCGATTTCCTTTATCTGCGCAGCAGTTGTATCTGCCGGCACAACAATTACTTCACAGCCACGGTTTACAAGTTCGTTTCTTATATTTCTTTTGTAACCGAAATCAAATAAAACCACTCTATACTTATAATTTTCACTTCCGTAAGTTCTTGTTTCAAAATTTGTAACGTTTTTTACGGCCTCTGTAATTTTATAATCCTGTAGCTGTTTTAACAGCTCGTCTTTTTTCTCATATACATTTTCTGTCGTAATGACGCCGTTCATAACGCCGACTTCACGAATAATTCTTGTAAGACAGCGTGTATCAATAGAATGAATACCGATAATATTCTGTTCCTTAAGAAATGTATCTATATTACCCTGACAGCGGAAATTAGACGGAGTATTACACCATTCTCTTACAATATAACCGCTGACATAAGATTTTGCAGACTCATAATCTCCGTCGTTAACACCGTAATTTCCTATAAGCGGAAATGTCTGCGTAACGATCTGACCGTAATAGCTTGGATCGGTAAGGGTTTCCTGATACCCTGTAAGACCGGTCGTAAAAACAACCTCGCCTATAACAGTACCCTCAGCGCCGAAACTGCGGCCTTCAAAAACAGTACCGTCCGCTAAAAGCAGGTAAGCCTTCTGACTTTGATTAAATATGGACATCTAACCATTCCTTTCACAAATAATATATAATCTTAATATTATTTCAGATTTATATAAGAAGTAATATCTTCTCTCATTCTGATTGCTTCTCTTCCGGCAGCCTTTGCAAAATCCTGTTCCGAACAGTTTTCTTCGTTTTTATATGCGCACATAATTGCTCTTGAAGAATTTACTATTGCACCCAATCCGTTTTCATCAAACGCACCTGCAATCCCCTGTGCACCGCCGCCCTGAGCGCCGTATCCCGGTACTAAGAACATTGTATGCGGAAGTCTTTTTCTAAGCTCGGAAAGCTGTTCCGGATAAGTAGCGCCAACAACTGCACCCACTGAGGAATATCCATATTCACCTATTTGCTCTCTTCCCCACTGCTCGCACATATCACCCATAACAGCATAAACGGGAGTGCCGTCAATAAGCTTGTCCTGAAGTTCACCGCTTGACTTATTAGAAGTCTTTACAAGAACAAATATGCCCTTGTCTTTTTCTTTGCAAGCCTCCAACAGAGGATTAATACCGTCAGAACCTAAATATCCGTTAACCGTCAGTGCGTCAGCGCCGAAAGGCTCGCACTCCGTATCTCCTATTTTCACACTGCCCAGATGAGCGGCGGTATAAGCCTCCATTGTAGCGCCGATATCATTTCGCTTTCCGTCTGTTATAACAAACATACCCTTTTGCTTAGCATACTGAATAGTTTTTTCAAGGGTCTTTACACCATAGTAACCATACATTTCATAATAAGCTGCCTGCGGTTTAATAGCCGGAACAATATCGCAAATTTCATCAATAATATTTTTATTAAATTCAAATATTGCCTTTGCCGCTGCTTTAAGAGTAAAACCATACTCTTCAAAATATTTATTTTTAATATATTCAGGAACATAATCAAGCTTAGGATCAAGACCTACAACCGTAGGATTTTTTGTCTCAATTATTTTAGCTATCAGTCTGTCAAATGACATCGCAGTACTCCTTTATCTTTCAAAATATTTTATTTCTCCGTCGGAAACGGTACAAATCGGTTTCCCTTTAAGCGTCATGCCTTTAAATGCAGTATTTCTTCCTTTTGATTTAAATTTTTCGGGATCAACAGTCCATTCCTTATCCAAATCAACAAGGACTATGTTTGCCTTTGCGCCAACTCTGATTGCTTCTATAGGAAGGTCAAGAATTTTGCGAGGTTTTACTGACATTAAATCAATGAGCTTTTCAAGCGTAATTTTACCTTTATGGTACAAGCCCGTAAGAGTTGCCGCCAGAGAAGTTTCAAGTCCCACTATACCGTTCGGAGCCTTTAAGAAATCGGATTTTTCTTCCGGAGAATGGGGAGCGTGGTCCGTTACAATACAGTCGATTGTGCCATCGCATATGCCCTCAATCACCGCCAGTCTGTCTTCTTCCTCACGAAGCGGAGGATTCATTCTGTAATCAGCGTCCCTTGAAAGAAGCTTTTCATCGGTCATCATAAAGTAATGAGGACAGGTTTCACATGTCACTTTAATTCCCTGCTTCTTGGCATTTCTGATAATATCAACACTGCCCTTAGTGCTGACATGAGCAATATGAATACGGCAGCCGGTGCTGGACGCAGTCATAATTTCTCTTGCGGTAATGGAATCTTCAGAGCATCTGTCCATTCCTTCAACTCCCAATGCCTCGGAAATTCTTCCTTTGTTAATTATCCCCCTGCCTATAATTTTCAGGTCTTCACAATGGGATATAGTAAGCAGTCCGGCATCTTCTGCGGCTATCATTCCGTTTCTGAGCATTGTCTGACTTTCAACAGGACGTCCGTCGTCGGAAACCGCAACAGCTCCCGCCGCTTTAAGCATTTTGTAATTGCAAAGCTCTTCACCTTTAAGCCCTTCGGTAATACAGCCCACCGGATATACATTCACTCCGGAATTTTTAGATTTATTGATGATATAGCTGACGGTTTCCGCATTGTCAATAGCAGGCTTAGTATTAGGCATACAAGCCACTCCCGTAAAACCTCCGGCAAGAGCCGCATTACAGCCCGTTACTATATCTTCCTTATAAGTCAATCCGGGATCTCTGAAATGAACATGCATATCAAAAAGCGCCGGCATTGCTGTCAAACCGCAGCAGTCGATTTCTTTATCGCAATCACAGAAAATATTTTCGGCAATTCTGTTTATGATACCGTCAGATATAAAAATATCGCAGAGCCTATCTGTGTCTATATCAACAGCACGTACATTTTTAAGAAGCAAAGAACTCATTTTATATCTCCTTCCTGTCCGGAATAAATTGCAACACAGTCAAAACCATCAATTTCATTAACAGATACCTTTACACTCTCTTCACGGGATGTAGGCAGATTTTTCCCTACATAATCCGGTCTGACCGGAAGTTCCCTGTGACCTCTGTCTACAAGAACTGCAAGCTGAATTGATTTAGGACGACCCTTTTCAATAAGAGCGTCTATTGCTGCACGAGTGCTTCTTCCCGTATAAAAAACATCGTCTACTATAACAACCTTTTTATTTCTGATATCAAAGTCAATTGATGTTCTGTCAGCAGTATCAGCGGGTTTTTCATCATCTCTGTACGCTGTAATATCCAATGCTCCGCAAGGGACTTTTTCATTTTCCAGTTCATATATTTTTGAAGCTATCCTCTCGGCAAGTGCAACACCTCTTGAAAAAATACCTACTACGCACAAATCTTCCGTACCCTTATTGCGTTCCAATATTTCATAGGTAATTCTCGCAACTGCACGCTTCATATTACTTTCATCCATGATAATGGTTTTTCTTTTCAATTTATCACCTCACATATGCTTGTCCGCATATGAACCTGCACATAACAAACTCTAAAAAACGCTTACCTGCCCCATGACAGATAAGCGTGACAATATACTTATAAATACACCTTGCCTCATTGCTTACACCTTGTCAACCTCACGGGATCAACTTAAAGGATTATTTGTATTATTATATCACATATTTGATCGTTTGTCTAGTTTTTTAAAGAAATTTGTCTTATTTTTTGTTTTTTCCGTCCTTCAGTTTTTTTCTGATAAGAAATATACCTGCTCCGGCAGCGGCAAGACCGGCCCCAAACAAAACGGTACTTTTTTTCAGTGTTTTACCCTTTTCGGATTTTTTCAAATTAGTTCCGTTTCCTAAGGATTTAGATAAAATATGATGACCTGATATAAAAGTCTGAGCACCGTTAAATTCCAATTTTCCCGATAATACTATAAGCTTTAATTTATGTTCTGTATTTTCAAGCTTTCCTCTGCTGTAAAAAACTTCTTTTGCACCGCAGTTCCCAATAAAAAGACCTGCTGCCATAATTTTATCATCAATTTCAATTTTAAGTCTTAAATCCTCTGCTTTACCGATTAAAGCAATACTTTCACCGCTGAAATCGAACTCAAAATATTCATCGGGGATATCGGTGCTAACACATGTTCTGTTATAAAAGTCTTGATCATCCATACTGTTTTTTATCCAATTTTCAGAATATGTGAATTCGCCGTCTAGACAATCATGATTAATACTATAAACCGACGAACCCATAATAGGATTTACAGTAAGATTTCTAAACATATTCCGACAGTAATTGCTATATATACCAACACGTCCCGAAAGAATCAAAGGAACGCAAACAACATGTTCGCATACAAGCATTTTGTTAATATAACACTTTATTCTTTTTCCGTCAGCTGATATTTTAAGACTATTCCATTCATTGTAAAGAATATTATCAGCAACATCTTCTTCAATAATATTATCCATATATTTCAGCTGCCAACGGCGATCGGAAAAGATTCTGAGTTGATATCCTAATTCAGCTGTCTGACCCTCAAACTGACACCTCAATCCTATTCCGGCATAATTGATATCATTAGTATCTTCAAGCTTAACTTCAATTTTTACCGAATAATTCGTCCATGAATTATCGCCGATAATTGTAACAGGATATAAATTATTTTCTTCCGATGCTATATTCTTTGTTGCCGTCTGAATCAATACATTGTCTTCTCCGTTTGAAGATATTTCAAAGCTTCCGCATAAATCCATAGTATAAAAAGGTACATTTTTTCTTTCTTCCGATAATTCTAAGCTATAGTTAAAATTATCAGAATACGGAAGACTCAGTACTTCGTTTTTAAATTCAAGACTTCTGACAGTATCGGTTCCATTAACATGTTCAACACTAAGAGTAGTACATGTCATAATCGAAAAAGGCTTTACTTCTAAGGTATAACAAAAACCGTAATTCTTTTTCACCGGTATGATCTTATCTACAACTCTAAACCAGTTTACAGAATAATTGTCACAGCTTTCCGGTCCTTTCGTTTCAACACAGTGAATAAAAGCGTCTGCTTTTTCAATATTTCTTAAACATATACTATATTTTCTGGGTTTATCTGAATTATTTGCAAAAACCACGGTATAATCGCCTTCATCGGAAACAAAAACGGAATAATCTTCAGGCGATTCTTCATTAACAGAATATAAAATCTTCCAATCCTTTTGAACAAAATGAGTGATATGCGCCGCACCCCATAGTCCCGATTTTATCTTATAATACCCTGACCACGGTCTGTCGGCTCTGATAATATTACCGAATAAATTATCATTGCAGGAATAACATGCCGATAAAGCAAATCTGTATTCATACATTGTACAAGAATCATTAAAAACACCGTTAAGTGTTCCATTTACATCAATGACTGAATTTTCACCCGAAATACCGATACCGTCAGCATTAACGGCAAGCTCCGGAGCATTACATGGAGCAATTTCCCCTCTGTACCATATTTCTTTCTGAAATTTTTTATTTAAATAGTTTATATTTTCATTAATCTTACCGTTAACATAAATTGCATCAACAGATTTTCTTAATATTTCACTTTCAGTCATTTCTTTCGCTAAAATACCGGATACGGCAATTTTTATTTTTCCGAAATCATAGCTGGATATCTTTTCATTTTCCAATCTGTCTTTCAAATATTTTATCCATACCGAATCCGCTTCGCCGCCTATACTGATGTAATCTGCTTTTATACTGTATTTTTCATACACTCTGTCAAGAATATTTTTATATTTATTATACTTTTCAGCACAATCACTTTTACTGTTATTTAAGAAACATAATTCTATTGTAATATCAGGATTTATTTTTAAAGCGTCTGCGGCAATCATAAATCCTGAATGCCCGTAACTTTTCAGAATGTTTTTATTATATGGATCACATACAATTCTTATGTGAGAGAGAGCCATTCCGTATTTTTTTCTGAAAAGCAGTTCTATAATTTCCTGATATGCCTCCGGACAGTCGAATTTGTAATCCGACAAAAAACGAACGGAGTTAAAATCCAATGCCGTACCAATTCCGCTAAAACAGTTAGATGAATTATTATTTAACATTTTGCCGTCAATAATTATTTCCTTATATAAATTATTCATTTTCCCATCTTCTCTCTATTCTTTATTTATCATGATAAGCAATAAGAAATTTTATTTTTTTACCTTCCTCTGTAAACATTTTCTCATGTTCCGTTATGTAATTTCTATCAGCATACTCACTGCTATGCAAATCGTAAGTTTTAAACTTTATTTTAAATCCTGCTTGCTCAAAGTATTCAAAAGATTCATCAAACAATTCGTCATCATCGGTTTTGAACCAGATCTCACCGTTTAAAAACATCTTGTATTTCTCAAGCTGTCTGAAATGAGTAAGACGTCTTTTCTTATGCTTGGTCTTTGGCCACGGATTGCAGAAATTGATATATATTCTGTCAATACAGTCCGTTTTATCAAATACATTCTCGATCTGCTCTATATTTTTAATAAAAATCCTTACATTACGCATCTCAATATTTTTTTCTTTGTAAGCAGTTTCCAATTTTCTCTTAGCAAGAACAAGCATCTCATTTTTTATATCAACCGCTATATAATTTACAGCTGGATTTGCCGGTGCTGCCTGTGAAATAAAACCACCCTTTCCGCAGCCAAGTTCCAAGTAAATCGGAGCGTCATTTCCAAACTCTTGTTTCCATTTACCCTTTAACGCTTCAGGTTCATTAATGCAAAATTCACATGCTTCAAGTTCCGGCTTTGCCCAAGGCTTACATCTTATTCTCATTATAATCTCCGTTTCTATATTACTATTTTTTTGTAAAAACCTGTTATTATACTAAATTCATTTTTATTATAGCATATATTTTTAAAAATATCACTCTGTTTTTTCACTAAAATTATATTGACAGATTAAAAAGCAATGTTATAATATAAATAAAAATACAAAGGAATGAACAATTTTGAAAAAGATATCTTTAAATATACCCTATGATAAAGCCGGATTGAATCCGAAAAATTTTAATCCCACACTGGAAACCGTAACATTAAAATTTTCTTCGGAAATCGGAATAAAAAAGCGTCCTGCTGTTATTATATGTCCCGGAGGCGGTTATGAATATCTGTCAGACAGAGAAGCACAACCTGTTGCAATGCGATTCGCTTCCCACGGTATCAACTCTTTTATTTTAAAATATAGTATAAACAGTCCGTTTCCGTCAGCCCTTCTTGAACTTGCTTATGCAGTAAAATACGTACGGGAAAATGCCGAAAAATATGATATTGATCCAAACAAAATACTGTTATGCGGTTTCTCTGCTGGGGGACATCTCACAGCTTGTCTTGGCACTCTATGGAATAGCGAATATCTTCAAAACACAATCGGCAATAACGAAATGTTCAAACCCAACGGTATGATACTGTGTTATCCTGTAATTACAAGCGGCAAATATCGTCATAAAGGTTCAATCGAAAATATTTTGGGAAAAGCTCCCTCGGCTGAAATGCTGGAATTGGTATCGTCAGAAAAGCAGGTCAACGATAAAACTCCTAAAACATTTATATGGCATTGTGCCGACGATCAAACCGTACCGGTTGAAAATACTATAAGCTTTACTAAATCGCTCAGCCAATATAAAATACCATTTGAATGTCACATATTTCCATTTGGAGGTCACGGACTTGCTCTGGCTGACGAATCAACCGCAAAGCATGAAGGACACATTAACATTGTATGCTCACAATGGACCAAGCTTGCTGTGGAATGGATAAAAAGAGAATTTTTTACAGAAAATTAAAATCAAATCATTATTTTTAATAATTTATGCTGATACTTGAAATAATTTTCAATTTATGTTATAATAAAATTTATCAAATTATTTTTGGGAGAGATAAAAATGTTTAAAATAGTTAATAAGCGAGTGCTTAACCCCTCTGTTGTTTTAATGGACATTCAGGCTCCTTTTATTGCAAAGAAGGCTAAAGCCGGACAGTTTATTATATTCAGAATTGACGAACAAGGAGAAAGAGTTCCGCTTACAATAGCCGATTATGATCGTGAAAACGGTACTATTACTATCATTTTCCAAATTGTCGGCAAATCTACGGAACGCCTTGCCGCTTTAAACGAAGGCGATTACCTTCTTGACGTTGCAGGCCCGCTGGGTATTCCTACGCACATTGATGAGAATGCAAAAAAAGTTTGCGTTATCGGCGGCGGCGTAGGCTGTGCCATTGCTTACCCTCAGGCAAAGGAGCTTTTTGAAAAGGGCGTTGAAGTTGATGTCATTGCCGGATTCAGAAGCCGTGACATAGTTATACTGGAAGAAGAATTCAGTAAAAAATGCAAGGAACTCATTATTTGTACAGATGACGGCAGCTACGGTAAAAAAGGATTTGTCACAGACGCTTTGAAAGAACAAATTGAGGCCGGAAAAAAATATGATGCTGTTATTGCCATAGGTCCTGTTCCTATGATGAAATTCGTATGCGCTGTTACTAAGCCTTATGATATAAAAACTATTGTTTCTTTAAATCCTATTATGATAGACGGTACCGGAATGTGCGGCGGCTGCCGTGTAACTGTAGGCGGACAAATTAAATATGCATGCGTTGACGGTCCCGACTTTGACGGTCATGAAGTTGATTTCGATGAACTTATGAAAAGAAATTCTACATACAGGGAACAGGAACATAACTGCCGCATGATGAACAACTTAAAATAAACAGGAGGAAAAATATTACAATGGCAAATATGGCATTAGAAAAAGTTACTATGCCTGAACAAGATCCGAAAGTCAGAGCAAGAAACTTTGAAGAAGTAACACTTGGATACACTAAAGAAATGGCAATGGAAGAAGCTTCACGCTGCTTAAACTGCAAGCATAAGCCATGCGTTTCAGGATGTCCCGTCGGAGTTAGAATTCCCGAATTTATCGCTGAAGTTGCAAAAGGTGACTTTGAAAAGGCATACGAAATTATCACATCTACAAACTCCCTTCCTGCCGTATGCGGACGAGTTTGCCCTCAGGAAAATCAATGCGAAGGCAAATGTGTTAGAGGCATTAAGGGTGAACCGGTTGCTATCGGCCGTTTGGAAAGATTTGTTGCTGATTATATTATGAAAAATGGCAGCAGTACTTCTGTAAAACCCGAATCAAACGGTCATAAGGTAGCTGTTGTAGGCGCCGGTCCTGCCGGACTTACCTGTGCAGGTGATCTTGCAAAGCTTGGATATCAGGTAACTGTTTTTGAAGCGTTCCACACAGCCGGAGGCGTTCTTATGTACGGTATTCCGGAATTCAGACTTCCTAAAAATATTGTTCAGAAGGAAATTCAAAAGCTTAAGGATTTAGGCGTTGAAATAATGCAGGATATGGTTATCGGTAAGGTTCTGTCAGTTGACGAAATAATGGATATGGGCTATGAAGCGGTGTTTATCGGCTCAGGCGCAGGACTTCCGAGATTTATGGGCATTGAAGGCGAATCGTTGATAGGAGTATGCTCGGCAAACGAATACCTTACAAGAATCAATCTTATGAAGGGTTATCTTGACGAATACGATACTCCTGTTATCAAATCAAAATCTGTCGCAGTAGTGGGCGGCGGAAACGTTGCTATGGACGCTGCAAGAAGCGCTCTGAGAATGGGTGCGGAACATGTTTACATCGTATACAGACGTTCCGAAGAAGAAATGCCTGCAAGAAAGGAAGAAGTACATCACGCTAAGGAAGAAGGCGTTGAATTCTTAAATCTTAACAACCCTGTAAAGATTTTCGGCGATGAAAACGGCAGAGTATGCGCAATGGAATGCATTAAAATGGAACTGGGTGAGCCTGATGAAAGCGGCAGAAGAAGTCCTGTTCCGGTTGAAGGTTCAAATTATAATCTTGAGGTTGATACTGTTATTATGTCGATCGGTACTTCCCCTAACCCGCTTATCCGTACAACTACAAACGGTCTTGAAGCAAATAAAAGAGGCTGTTTGGTTGTAAACGAAGACATGCTTACTACAAAAGAAGGCGTTTACGCCGGCGGCGATGCTGTTACTGGTGCTGCAACTGTTATTCTGGCAATGGGCGCCGGAAAAACTGCTGCAAAATCCATTGACGAATATATTAAATCCAAATAACGGAGGTAACAAATGCAGGAAATTCTAAGTTCTGTTCAAGTCATGGCAAATGGCGCTTCAACCGGTTCGGTTATTACTCAAATGGTCATTCCTATGGTTCTGATTATCGTTGTCTTCTATTTTATTCTTATCAGACCCCAGAAAAAAAAGGATAAGGAAGCCAAAGCAATGCGTGAAAACATCCAAATAGGTGATGAAATCATGACCATCGGCGGAATTGTCGGACTTGTAGTAAGAAAAAGCGAAGATACAGTCGTAATCGAAACCGGCGGCGATAAGAGCAAGCTCCGTATAAAAAATTGGGCTGTTCAGGAAAATATAACTCTTACTGAAAAAGCTAATGCAGCAAAAGCAGCAAGAGCCAATGAAATTATGGAAGCTCGCCAAAAGAAAAAAGAAAAGAAATCCGATAAATAAAATAAAAACACCCTGTTAAATTACCAAAATTTAACAGGGTGTTTTCGTATAAGAGACATTTTAGATATGACAGAAAAGAAAAAATATGAAATACCGGAAATGGAAGTTATTTTATTTGATTCAAACGACATTATAACTACGTCTTCTTTAGAACTTCCCGAAGTACCTTTTAACTATTATCCGGATAATAATATGGAATAAAAAAAGCTCGGAATATTCCGAGCTTTTTTATTTTATTTACAGCATTCAGCTATAATACTTGCCGCTGTTTCAATACCCAAAACACTGCTGTCCAGAATCAAATCATAATTACTTATATCCTTCCAGTACTTTCCGGAATTCATTTTATAGTAATTACTTCTCCTTTTATCATATTTTTTCAATACATTTTTTACTGTATTTTCTTCAAGTCCATAAACATTACACGCTCTATTAATTCTATAATCGATATTTGCATGTACAAAAACCTTTAAAACATCCTTTTTATCGCCTAATGCCAAAGCAGCGCTTCGTCCCACAAAAACCGTAGGACCGCATAATGCCAGTTCTCTGATGATATTGATTTCAGCAGAGTTTAATCTTTCAGAAGCTGTAGCATTTCCGGCAGAACCATTAGTCATACCCGATATTTTATACAGCGAATACAGAAAACTTCCCGTTGAACCTTCTTCAAGTTCTTCAACATATTCAATCGGCATACTTTCCTTTTCAGCAGCCTTTTCAAGTATTTCACGTCCATAACAGGGAATATTAAGCTTATCGGCAACAAGCCTTCCTATATCTCTTCCGCCGCTTGCAAACTCACGTTCAATAACAATATAATTAAACTTCATACCTGCTTTCCCCCTTACGAAGCCTTCTCAAACTGACTATTATAAAGATCTGCATAAAAACCGCCTTTTGCAAGCAGTTCATTATGATTGCCGCTTTCAATTATATCTCCGTCTTTCATTACAAGTATAAGATCAGCATTTTTTATCGTGGAAAGTCTGTGAGCGATCACAAATGAAGTTTTTCCTACTGTAAGCTTATCCATAGCTTCCTGTATCTGAATTTCAGTTCTTGTATCAACTGAACTTGTAGCTTCATCAAGTATCAGCAAAGGAGCATTTTCAATCATAGCCCTGGCAATTGTTATCAGCTGTTTCTGACCTGCGGAAAGATTTGCTTTATCATTTAATATAGTATCATAACCATGAGGCAGTGTTCTTATAAAATGATCTATTCCTACAGCTTTACATGCACGTACTATTTCTTCGTCAGTAACGCCTTCCTTACTGTATACAATATTTTCTTTTATAGTACCCTCAAACAGCCAAGTATCCTGTAAAACCATACAGAACAAATCATGAACATTTTGACGTGTCATCTTATTGATTGGTGTTCCGTCAATTAAAATCTCCCCGGAATTCAATTCATAAAAACGCATTAACAAATTTACCATTGTGGTTTTACCGGCGCCTGTCGGACCAACAATTGCAATTTTCTGTCCCGCCTTTGCATGAGCGGAAAAATTATGAATAATTATTTTTTCAGGATTATAACCAAATTTAACATTTTTAAATTCAACATCACCTTTGGCATTTTCAAGCTTTACTGTCTTGTGACTTTCATCTTCCATTTCTTCTTCGGAAAGAAATTCAAATACTCTTTCCGCTGCTGCGGCAGTTGTCTGCAGCGAAGTTGCTGCCTGAGCAATCTGCGAAAGCGGATTAGTAAACAGTCTGATATAAATCATAAAAGCAACAATAACGCCGAATGTAATATGATTATTCATATAAAGTGCCGCACCCACAATACATACGCATACATATCCAAAATTGCCGATAAAGTTCATCAAGGGCATCATAAGCCCCGACATAAACTGAGATTTCCAAGCACTGTCATAAAGTCTGTTATTTATATTTTCAAATTGTTCTTCTGCTTTTGCAACACCATTATATACCTTTACAACATTATGTCCGGAATAAATTTCCTCAATATGACCGTTAATCTTACCTAATTCAGACTGCTGTCTAATAAAATATTTCTGAGATCTTGACATTATCAGCATCATTAAAACAAAACCTATAACAGTAGCAAGAACAGCCGTAAGAGCCATTACCCAATTAGTTATCAGCATCATAACAAGAGAACCGATAAACATAGTAACAGCGGAAACAAGCATTCCAACGCTCTGATTCATCGTTTGACCTATCATATCCACATCGTTAGTCACACGGCTGAGTACATCGCCTATACTGGTTTTATTATAGTAGTCAAGCGGAACCTTATTGATTTTATTTGATATTCCGGTTCTCAAACCTTTGCTAACCCTTTGAGTTACTGTTGCCATAATAAATCCCTGAATATAATTAAATATAAATCCTAAGGCATACAGAGTAACTAACAGAAAAGCTATTTCTTCAACTGCTTTGATATCAATTCCGGAAACTAATCCATCTTTTATAATATCCGTTATATCCTGAAGCTTATTTGGTCCGATCAGTGAAAAAACCGCTGCTGCAACTGCAAGTAAAACAGCAATTATAATTGCCGGAAAATATGGTTTACAGTATACTGCAAGATTTCCTAAAGATTTTTTAAAGTTCTTAGGCATTTCACCTGCTCCGGCAGGTCCTTTATGATTATTACTCATTCTCCAGTTCCTCCTTTGAAAGCTGTGACAAAGCAATCTGCTGATATACTTCACAATTTTTCATAAGCTCACTGTGTGTGCCCTTTCCGACCATTTCACCTTGATCCAATACGATTATACAGTCTGCATCCTTAATTGTACCGATTCTCTGAGCAACTATAAGCGTTGTAGTACCTGAAGTTTCTTTCTTTAATTCAGATCTCAAAACACGGTCTGTTTTGTAATCAAGAGCAGAAAATGAATCGTCAAAAATATAAATTTCCGGTTTTCTGCACACTGCACGAGCAATAGCAAGTCTTTGTTTCTGACCTCCGGAGATATTGCTGCCTCCCTGTGCTATAGCTCCCTCATATTGATTTTCAAGCTTTTCAACAAACTCTGCTCCCTGTGCAATAGTCACAGCTTTTTTTACATCATCAATACTGTAGTTATTTCTTCCGCTATAGCCGTACGCAACATTACTGCTGACTGTTCCGCTGAACATTACGGCTTTTTGAGAAACATATCCAAGCTTGTTGTTTAGTGATTCAATATTATATTCCTTAACATTTACTCCGTCTACCAATACATCACCGTCTGTAGCATCATAAAAACGTGGAATCAGATTAATAAGAGTACTTTTGCCGCTTCCCGTAGCGCCTATAAATGCAACAGTTTTTCCCTTTTCAGCCTTGAAGCTTATATTTTTCAGTACATAATCAGAAGCGTCCGGATATTTAAAGCTTACATTTTTAAATTCAACTGTTCCCTGATTAGATGCCGGTGTTTCAGTAACGCTTCCGTTTAAAATTTTCGGAGTAGTTCCCAGTACCTCATTGATTCTTCTTGCCGACACAATCGCTCTCGGAAGCATAATAAATATCATAACAAGCATCATAAATGCCATTACAACCTGCATAGCATAAGATGTAAAAACAGTCATATCAGCAAATAATCCGACTTTATTTTCAGGATTAAAAGCATCATTAATAAGGTATGCGCCTACCCAATAAATAGCAAGAGAAAGTCCGCTCATAATCATATTAATACCGGGCATCATTATAGCCATAACTCTCGTAGCAAAAAGAATTGTTGAAGTAAGTTTATTATTTTCCTTTTCAAATTTTTCCTTTTGATAATCTTCCGCATTATATGCTCTGACAACTCTTATACCTGTAAGGTTTTCACGGGTTACACGGTTTAAATCATCTGTTAATGTCTGCATAATTTTAAATTTCGGCATTGCAAAAATCATAATTACAAGAATAATACACATTAAAGCTACAACTGCACCTCCGGTAACAACCGTCCATTGCCAGCTTTTTCCCAGTATCTTCAATATTGCCCATACTGCTAGAATCGGCGCTTTAATAATAACTTGAAGTCCCATAGCAATAGCCATCTGGACTTGTGTTATATCATTTGTTGATCTTGTAATAAGACTGGCAGTCGAAAAACCATTTATTTCTTCCATTGAAAATGATGTTACCTTAGAAAACATTTTTGAACGAAGCCGCTTTGAAACTCCGGCAGCAATTTTGGCTGCAAAGTATCCTACCACAAATGCTAAAGCTACACTTCCCAATGCACATGCAAGCATCTTAGCTCCGGTTTTCAATATATCAGACATTTTACTGCCGTCTGTAATTACAAATGTTGTAATATCCGACATATAATCAGGAAGTCTCAAATCAAGCCAAACCTGACCTATTACAAAAATTAGACTGCCTAAAGCCATAAGCCATTCTTTCTTCTGCAAATACTTGAATATTTTAAGCATTATATCATACTCCTTTTCCATTTTGAATCAATCAAAATTTTGTTTGATTTTCAATATAATCCCCGTTAAACTTTCCATTTCTTGATCTGTTAGATTTGCAAATGCTTTCTTACACATATGATCAAAATCCTCATCTATCATTTTTTGAATTTCTAAACTTTTAGGCAATAAAACCAGCTTTTTCAGTCTTGCATCATATTCAACACACTCCCTTTTTATCAGCTCCTTTTCTTCCATAAGTTTTAGAATTTTTGAAACAGTTGAACGTCTGATTGAAAATTCTTCTTCAATGTCCCGCTGAAAAACATCATGATCTCTATTGCTCCAGAGATATCCAATAACCCATCCGTTTGTTCCTGTTAGGTTATCAACATATTTTTTACCTGTTGAAGAATCCATATAACGTTTCAATACATTACCAAGTGAAATTAATTCCATCAGCATTTTTTTATTACTATTCAAAATATCACCGCCGCTGCCCTCCTATATTTTTGTTAGCTTACTAACAGTAAGCTTGCTAACTATTATAGCAGTTTTTTTATAATTTGTCAAGTCCTACAATAAAAACATGCATTTATTATTAATAATTAACAAAAAATCACTTCAGCATTACTAATATACCAAAGTGATTTTAAATTATTACTATTAACTTTTATCCCTCAATTTGCTTTCCAAGGAATTGTGACGCAGCACTGATAAGACTTTTTTGCAATTCAGTAACTACAGTAGATTTCTCAGATTCCATAAAAGCTACCGCTCCAGTTACATCACCGGAACTCAAAATCGGCATACATGCCATAGCATATTTGTCAACGCCTTCGGCAGGAGCAAATTTAGTGCTTCCTGTACTATCTGCAAAATGATTTTTGCGGTATTCCATAAGATCCTCAAGCTCCGCAGAAACACGACGCTCATTAAATTCTTTTCTGGAAACGCCTGAAACTGCGACAACATGATCCCTGTCAAAAATAACAACCGGACAAGCTGCCAGCTTGCACATAATATCTGCAACCTGAGTAGCATTTTCACTCATTTCACTGATTGCAGAATATTTTTTAAATATAACTTCTCCGTCATTGCTTGTATATATTTCAAGTGGGTCACCTTCACGTATTCTCATAGTACGTCTGATTTCTTTTGGAATAACTACTCTTCCAAGATCGTCAATGCGCCTTACAATACCTGTTGCTTTCATATTTAAAATCTCCTTAATTTTTTAATTTGGTAATACTAGTATTTGTATTTATATGGAGATTATGCAATTATTTTTGTTTTATTTAATCTTTTATAAATGCGCATATCTTACTTATATGAATGAAATAATAAAATAAAAAACAAAATAGGAGTAAATAATTTGAAATCAGTATGGCAAAAAGATTCCGTTATTCCGGAATTTCCCGAATTAAAAAAAGATATAAAAACAGATGTCCTTATTATAGGCGGAGGGATTACAGGCATATTAACCGCTTATTTTCTTCAGCAAAACGGTATAGATTATATTCTGATTGAAAAAGAGAATATTTGCAGCGGCGTCACCCAAAATACAACTGCTAAAATTACTTTTCAGCATGGCTTAAACTATCAAAAAATTATTAAAGGTTTTGGCGTGGAAACCGCACAATTATATTTAAAGGCTAATAAAGCTGCTTTTGAAAAGTACGCTGATTTATGCAAAAATATCGAATGTAATTATGAAACAAAAGACAACTTTGTATACTCGGTTAATAACAGACAGAAGCTTGAAAATGAAATTTCCGCACTGGATAAAATAGGCTATAAAGCAAGACTTTGTAATGATATTCCGCTGCCTTTTGAAACATCGGGGGCAGTACAATTTTCAAATCAGGCACAATTCAATCCTCTGAAATTTATTTCATCAATAGTAAAAGATTTAAAAATTTATGAGCATACTTTTATTCATAAAGTAAACCAAAATACAGCAATTACTGATTTTGGAAAAATAACCGCTGACAAAATAATTATTACCACTCATTTTCCGTTCATTAACAAACACGGCAGTTATTTTCTCAAGCTCTATCAACACCGCTCCTATGTTATTGCACTGGAAAATGCAAAAAATGTAAACGGAATGTATGTTGACGAAAATCATACGGGAATGTCTTTCAGAAATTATTCAAACTATCTTCTCATAGGAGGAGGGGGACATCGAACAGGCAAACAAGGAGGAGGATGGTCCGAGCTTAGAAGCTTTGCAGATAAATATTATCCTGATTCCCGTGAAAAATATTATTGGGCTGCACAGGATTGTATGAGCCTTGACGGAATCCCGTATATAGGGCAGTATTCAAAAAATACTCCTAATTTATATACTGCAAGCGGCTTTAATAAATGGGGAATGACAGGCTCTATGCTTTCTGCTATGATTCTAAATGATTTGATCATGGACAGAAAAAATGATTTTGCGGAAATATTCAGTCCTTCAAGAAGTATTTTAAAGCCTCAGTTATTTATAAACGGCTTTGAAGCGATAAAAAATCTTATGACATTTTCAAAAAGAAGATGTACTCACATGGGCTGCGCTTTAAAATGGAACAGCTCCGAGCATTCATGGGACTGCCCCTGTCACGGTTCACGCTTTTCCGAAAAAGGAGAAATTCTTGACAATCCGGCAAATAAAAATTTGGAGCAGTCTTAAGACTGCTCCCTTTATTATTCGGTTATTCTGTTAAACCTTGTCAGACCGTTTTCTGCTCCGATTCTCAAAAGACGGTTATATTTTGCAACTCTGTCCGAACGGCACGGAGCTCCTGACTTTATTTGTCCGGCATTTGTTCCAACCGCCAAATCTGCTATGGTTGTATCTTCCGTTTCTCCGGAACGGTGAGAGATAACCGCTCTGTAGCCTGCCGACCTTGCCATTTTTATTGCATCAAGAGTTTCAGTCAGCGTACCGATTTGATTTAATTTAATAAGAATAGCATTGGCGGCATTTTCCTTTATTCCTCTTGAAAGATGCTGCGTATTGGTAACAAATAAATCATCTCCGACAAGCTGAATTTTCTTGCCTAAACGTTTTGTCATATCAGTCCAGCCGCTCCAGTCCTGCTCTCCGAGAGGATCTTCAATGGAAATAATAGGATATTTTGAAGCAAGTCCTTCCCAATATGAAATTAATTCAGAGGTTTCATAGGTTACTCCCCTTTTGGGAAGATAATATTTGCCGTCCTTATACCATTCACTGCTTGCCGCGTCAAGAGCGATTTTCACAGTATCGGTATTATAGCCTGCCTGTTCGATTGCGTCCAGTATACATTCTATAGCTTCTTCATCTGAATTTAAATCAGGTGCAAAACCGCCCTCATCACCTACAGCGGTAGATAAACCTTTTTTCTTTAAAACCGTTTTAAGACTGTGATAAACTTCAGTTCCCATTCTGAGAGATTCTGCAAAAGTATCAGCACCCACAGGCATTACCATAAATTCCTGTATATCAATGTTATTTGAAGCATGTGCTCCGCCGTTTAAAATATTCATAAGCGGTATTGGCATTATATCTGCTGAAACGCCTCCGATATACTTGTAAAGAGGCATTTTGTAATGAGAGGCCGCCGCCTTTGCAAGCGCAAGAGATGCAGCAAGTATGGCATTAGCGCCTAATCTTGATTTGTTATCTGTTCCGTCAAGGTTTATCAGCATACTGTCTATTCTGCCTTGGTCTATAGTTTTAGCATCAATCATAGACTTACGGATTTCGGAATTGACATTCTTTACTGCCTGAGTTACACCGTTTCCGTTATATCTTCCGGAATCATTGTCACGTAGCTCTGCCGCTTCAAACATTCCCGTAGACGCTCCGGACGGTACACTTGCTATGCCGACGCTCCCGTCTGAAAGCAGTACTTCGGCTTTAACGGTAGGATTCCCTCTGGAATCCAAAACCTCATATCCTCTTACATGATCTACTTTTATTCCCATAATTACAGTCCTCCTACACAGTAGTAAACGGCGCAAGCTTCAGACGTACAAAATATCCCTGTGGATGACTGCATACCGGACATGACTTAGGCGCTTCCGAGCTTTTATGAACATATCCGCAGTTCAGGCATATCCATTCTTCTTCAACATCAGATACAAACAGCTTTCCCTGTTCCAAAAGATCTGCAAACATACCGAATCTGTCGCCATGAGTTTTTTCAATCTTTGCGATCTGATTGAATTTTGCACCGATATTAGTAAATCCCTCCTGATTTGCCACTGCTGCAAAATCCGGATAAACCGGTTCAAATTCTTCAAATTCATTATGCTGTGCAGAACGAAGAAGCTTTAAAACATCATCATAAATATCTACAGGATAACTGCCGTCAATGGTAATATTTTCACCGGTCATTTCCTTTAGAAAATTATAAAAAATCTTTCCGTGTTCCTTTTCCTGATTCGCAGTAAATTTAAATACCGCTTCAATTACATGAAGACTCTGACTTTTTGCAGCTTCTGCCGCATAGGTATATCTGTTTCTTGCCTGACTTTCTCCTGCAAATGAACGCATAAGATTAATTCTGGTCTGACTGTCTTTTAAGTTCATATTGTTTCCTCCTGTTTATCAAAATACAATATTATTATTTTCCATAAACAGGAGGTTTATACATTAAAACGGTACTTTAATTCTTTCTCCGATATAAATTAAATTCGGATTTTCAATATTATTCAGTCTTGTTAATTCTTCAACCGTAGTTGAATACCTTGATGCAATACTATAAAGAGTATCTCCGGAAACTACAGTATAATAGAAATAATCTCCGTCAGGACGATTTTCCTTTTCATCATCGGTAACATAAACAGTATCGGTAAATCTGTCTCTGTCAACATTTCCGCTTATACCGCATACTCTTCCTGCGTCAGTGTACTGAAACCCGCTCCAGCCGTCTCTCCAGACTCTTGTTATATCAGGTTCATATACGTCGTAATCAGCAGCCCAAAGCGGATACCGTTTAAACTCATCGTCCCAAACATTATCGGCAGCATATGCATCGGTATAAATCATAGGGAGTATACCGCTTCTTCTATGCAGTTCTTCGATAAATGCAGTTCCGATCCTGTTAACTTCACGTATTGACAGACCTGAAAAATTTTCAAAATCCATTACCGGACGGCAGTCATAATCTTTATCTCTGATTAAAGACGCAAACCTTATCGCCTGTTCTCTTGCCTGCGCCTCATCACGGGCGGTAACATAAAAATAGAAACCGAATTTTACATCGGATTCTTTTGCCTTACGGGCATTAGATTCAAAATACGAATCAGTATAATCACCGGAACCTGCTCGGATATAAACCGCTTCAATACCGCATTCATGAACTCTTTCAAAGTCAATATCCCCCTGAAATTCACTTACGTCAATTCCGTCGTGAACTCTATCTGAATCGGGTCTCATTGCAGATACAGGTAAAATACACAAAGAAAAAACCGTAATCATGGAAATTACAACTGACAATAATTTCTTTTTCATTTATTCAAACTCCTTTCAAAGCATTATATGAATAAACGACCGAAATTGACAATTGAATTTCATGATTACGGTTAAAAGATTGTTCCCATAGAATATGTGCAGCAGCCTATGAAAACAGGTTCTAATATTTTATAAGTTTATTTTCCTCTTTCTTCAATGATCGACATCATTTCTCCGACATTTTTCATTGATGAAACTTCTTTCATTTTAAAACGCATTTTAAATTCCTGTTCAACAGCGCCTATCAAATTGATATGCTCCAGACTATCCCAGTCCTCTATGTCGTCAGACGTAGTATTTTCATTTACAATTATTTTGCTGTCGTCAAATACATCTCTGAATACTTCGTTAAGTCTTTCTTTCAATTCTGTTCTGTTCATAGTTTTCTCCTTTACGCTTTTTGCGTCTGTTTTACTGTTATCAATTTATTTTTGGGAATATAATTTTTTATATCCATTTCCCAAACAGTATTTTCATCATTATCTTCGCTTATTTTTATAAATCCAAAATCTGAAAACAAACTTTTAACCATACAGTTTTTCTTTGTTTTCAGATAATATCCGTATATTTTTCTGATACCTTCAAGCTTGGCTTCAGACACTAAACAGTCAAGCATAACATATTCCATATTGCGCTTTAATACACGGCAGCTCATAAGCCATAAATCAATATGCAAAGTATCGTTTTCCTTTCTGCCGATTACCACTGATACTATACCGTTATCTCCGAATTTATCTTTAAGCCGTCCGCAGAGGGTTATGTAATTACCGTCAGAGGAAATTATTTCGATCTCGCTTTGAGTATAACGTTTTGTGGTAAAATTAAACTGATTGCTTTTATTGGTAAGCTGAGTTATTCTCTGCAAATCAATGGATTTAAATTTTTCAATTTCCGCTGTCATTTCAAGACTTAACAGGTATTCATCATAATTGTCAAATTTTTTGCTTACCCTCACTCTCTGCGCATTTGCCTTATACATATCATTTCTGTTTATATCGTCATCTGAAAAAGAAGTCACTTCAAAAAAACCGTTCCTGTCAATGACTTTAATATAATTTTCCGGACTTTCAAGGGGAGGAGTCTGAACATTGAGCTGTCCGGATACAATTTCTCTTTCAGCCGGATTGTCGTCGGCAAAGACCATACTTTCCGGAAGTATTCCGATTTCTTCAGCCATTGCTTCAATATTTGAGTCCTTAGGATTCCAGTTAGCTTTAATACTTATAAAATCGTCTGGTCTTAAAATGCCGTCAGGATGATTCAGACCGATAACGGCATTTTCATAATCATTTTTTGAACATACTCCAAGCAGTACGCCGATTTTCTGCTGTTCCTTAACATATTTTTGGAATTCATAAAATGCTTCCCCGGAAGCCGTTTCACGGCCGATCTCTATTCCGTCAATACCGTCATCGCCTATAACGCAGCCCCAAAGCGTATTGTCCAGATCAACGGCAAGAGCTTTTTTATTTTTTCCGAAAACAGATTTAATTATATTTGATATATTAAAAGCAAGGTCGGGTATAAACTGCGGATTCACCGCGTATTTATACATGTACCAGTATAACGGCTCGGACCATTTATCCAATCCGCAGCACGCCGAAAGATAATTTATATCGTTTATATAAAAGCTCTCATTATTTAAAGCATAGTCATAAAACATAATATTCAAACGGCTTATAAAATTAATTTGTCCATGATAATCCCAAGCGTCCCTATTGCCAAGTACTCTGTAATGAGGCATCTCAAAATTATTCTGAATTATCGGACAGCAATATGTTTCCTCAATACGCTCCCACATTGCCTTAAAATGCTCAAATTGTCTGTTAAGTGCATTACCGCATTCATCTCTTGACGCTTTCATATCAAGATTATATTCTGTAATGTTTCGTGACGTTGTATGAATATAAATCAAATCGGGTTTAAACTGCAAAAGTTCGTCATTGGAAAACATTACGTCTTCCCAGTACTTAGCATACTCCGACTGATAAAATTCACACTCTATTCCCTGTTCCAGTAAAAAAATTTCAAGCATAGTCACTATATCATTTGTAGTTGAGCCGCCCAGTACCGCTATTTTCTTTTTTATCCGTACCGAACCGTCCTCCAAAAACCGACGCTTGATTTTTTTTCTGTTCTTTAATAAATACGCACTGTCAAAAGGATATGACAATTCTTTCATTCTAATCTCCGTTTCTTTAACTTGCCCTACTGTGTTCTTATTTGTTCTATACATTCAAAATTACTTCCTGTTGCACTGAAAGTATTCATAGCAAACAGCAGATCGGTTATTCCGCATTCCTTAAGATAGCTTACTGCATTCACATCAAAGTATCTCATATCAATTACATAAATGTCCTCAAATGAACCCGTCAGACACGGAACCAATGCGTTTCCGTAACTGTCCTTTATTATTGCAAGCTTTCTGCCATTATTGACATCAGTGCTGACATGAGTTACCGCCTGATCTGTTCCCATAAACACAAGATACCAGCTGACCGGATCAACATTGTCAAGGTTAATAAGCAGATTGCCTTCCCATTCCTCTGATAAATCAGTACTATAATAAGTAGTCGTATAATTGTTTGAAGGCTTATAGTAAACAAAGTCCTCCGGATTGTCCTTAAGATCGTTATCTCCGGTATAACCGTAAAGAGTTCCTACATATCCTGACTTTGTAATTTTTTCGTAAGACTTCAATTCTGCAAAAGGTACTCCGGCTGTTTTTGCAAATTCCTGTGCCGCATAAAATGCTCCCAGCTGGGACCAATGATGGTCGGTTCTCTGGAAAATATCCTCGTCTTTATGCTTCATTAACGCACCGTAAGCATCAATCGGCTCAACGCCGTCCAAATACTCATTGATATTATTTATATTATCCTTTTCACTGCCTGTCATATCCGAATATTTCTTCGGCAGATAGTACGAAACAGGTGTCGGACAAACCATTGAATAAACGTTTACATCGTTTCCGAGATTCTCCTTAAAAGCATTTACATACTGAGCATACAATTCACCGTTTGAGTAGCTTCCGCCGAACAGCATTATTCCCCTGTTTTTATAAACAAGAATGTTATTGCTGATCTCTCCCTCAATATTCGGATCGTCAAGAGGATCCTTTGTAGAAGTAGCAGCAGTCTGCGTAGTTTTTACTGTAGTAACGGCAGTATTGCTTGTTTTCACAGCAGCAGAATCAGAAGCTTTTGTTTCAGCTTTGGTTTCCTTGGGTTTACTGCCCTGTTTGACCATTGAACCGTGAATTTTAACCTCGCTTGAGGCAATACCGAAACGTGCTCTTATATCAGCAACCAAATCCTTAAAATATTCTCTTCCGGGTACTGTATCATTATAAAATTCTTCAATTCCGGAAGTATATTTTCCGGAAAAATACTTTGAAACCGAAAAGGAAGGCCATTTTGCAAGAGTCCTGTTTTCCGTTTCGGATATTTCAGGTCTTTTAAGAATTATCATACACACTGCAATTATAAAAATAGTCAGTACAAAAGCAACTGCATTAAGTACTTTAAAAAATCTCAAAGTATAGCGTTTTCTAACCTTTTTTTTCTTTTGTTGTCTTATTTCAACATCTATTTTAAAATCTCTATCATTCTTTTCCATACACACTGTCCTCCTTAAAATCTGAAATACAGAAACGGGTTATTTGTAGCATCAACCAGTAAAATACTGCTTACAAGCAGCAGCGCTATATTTACCACGATTTTTGAAGCGGCAATCGTATATGTAAATCCTGTATTTTTCTTTGAAATATTCTGTATAACTTTTGCAAAAGGAAAACAGCAGATAACAGCTATAATTATAAGATATAAATTATTTGTTACCGAAAGCTTTGTAAATTCATCAATAAAACCGTTAGAATTAAGTCCTATAAGATTTTTAAAGAAATCGCCCAATTGGGAAAGATCCTCAAAATAAAAAATTCCAAAGCCGATTATAATTACGATTTTATTATATATATGGCGGACAGCAATAGGTATTTTCTTCATCTTCTTTTTCCCGATAAGCTGTTCAATAAATATAAACATACCGAAATAAAGACCCCAGATTATGTAATTCCAGCTTGCCCCATGCCAAAGCCCCGTACAAAACCAAACAAGAAAAAGTCCGCCGTATTTTCTTCTTTTTCCGAATATCGGAACATACAGCAGATAGTCACGGAAAAAGGTACTTAAAGAAATATGCCATCTCTGCCAAAATTCCGAAACGTCTTTACAGATAAAGGGATAATTGAAGTTTTCATCAAAATGGAATCCGAAAATTCGTCCCAAACCGATTGCCATATCAGAATATCCCGAAAAATCAAAATATATCTGCATAGCATAAATTATAACTGCATACCATGTTCCCATAACCGAAAGATTTTTAATATCGCTTCCGAAAAATGCCTCAACAATTATATTTAGATTATTTGCAAGTATTACTTTCTTGGCAAGTCCTACAGCTATTCTCGAAACACCTGACGATAAGTCATCAATAGTTGTTCTTCTGTTATTAATTTCACTTTCAATGGTACTGTACCGCACAATAGGTCCTGCAACAAGCTGCGGAAATAATGAAACATACATAAGAAATTTCGGAAAGCTTTTCTGTACCGAAACCTTTTCCCAATGGCAGTCAATAACATAAGATATAATCTGGAACGTATAAAAACTAATTCCAATCGGAAGTTTAATATCAGGTACGGGAAGATTAAGCGGCAGTACTGCATTTAAATTTTCGACAATAAATCCGCTGTATTTAAATATTCCCAGTACGGCAAGATCAAAAAGTACCGCTGAAATTACAGCCAGCTTACCTATAAATCTTCCCCGGTATTTATCAATTGCAAAAGCCAGAATATAATTGATAACGGCACTGATAATTAATATGAACACACATAAAGGTTCTCCCCACGCATAAAAAATAAGCGAAAAAATAATAAGCACAGCATTTCTGTACCTGTTCTTTTTTGTAGCCGCATAGCATATAACGCATAAAGGCAAAAACAGGTACAGAAAAAATAAACTTGAAAATACCATTTTGTCAACTCCACACACATATTTTTATCTATTTTTTTATTTTTATATATAAAATCCGGCACACAAATAATTAATTGTATTAACCGAATATTAAAAGTTAACAAATTGTCATTAAAGCCAATCTTTTTGTTAATAATTTGTTACTAATTAACAAATATCCAGTTTATAAAACCTTATTTACGACTTTTTCTGACAATTTAAACATAAATTTTACTTTTATATATAATTATACAACATAAAAAACCGTCTTGCAATAGGGTAAATCATTTTTTACATATTGCACAAAAACGCAACAAAAAAAGGAGTGACATTTGCCACTCCTGAAAAGTATGAGAAATATGCATTTAATCCTTCTTGTCATCTACTACCAATTCTTTAATTCCTGCTGCAAGACCCGCAATACCCTGAATTTCACTGGGGATAATAATCTTAGTAGCCTTACCGTTAGCAACAGAAGGAAACGCTTCAATAGCTTTATACTTAAGAACATTTTCAGTAGGATTAGATTCATTGAGAATTGCCAAAGCGTCAGCCTTTGCCTTCTGAACGGCTGCAATAGCCTGAGCCTCACCCTCTGATTCACGTATTTTCTTTTCCCTTACAGCCTCAGCACGTAAAATCATAGCTTCCTTTTCAGCCTGAGCCTTAAGGATTTCAGATTCCTTAGCGGCTTCTGCACGAAGAATCTGAGATTCCTTCTCTCCCTGTGCTACAAGAATCTTAGATTTCTTTTCACCTTCTGCAAGCAGAATCTTTTCACGGCTTTCACGTTCAGCCTTCATCTGCTTTTCCATTGAGTCCTGAATTTCTCTGGGGGGAAGAATATTTTTCAGTTCCACACGGCTTACCTTTATACCCCATCTGTCTGTAGCTTCGTCCAGTATAGCGGTGATCTGTTTATTGATTCTGTCACGAGATGTGAGCGTTTCATCAAGAACCATATCACCTATAATATTACGAAGTGTTGTTGCGCAAAGATTTTCGATAGCCGATAAAGGACGCTCCACACCATAAGCATATTGCTTAGCGTCAGTTACCTGAAAGAACACAACCGTATCAATCTGCATTGAAACGTTGTCCTTTGTAATAACAGACTGAGGTTTAAAATCAACAATCTGATCCTTAATAGAAACTCTTTTTGCAATTCTGTCAAGGAACGGAATAAGAAAATGCGGACCGGTTGTCCATTCTGCATAAAAAGTACCTAGTCTTTCAACTATGTACACCTGAGCCTGAGGTACGATTTTAATTCTTGTTACAAGAACAATAATAATAAATAATACTACTCCTAAAATAATGTACTCCATAATTTCCTCCGCTTATTTTATAGTTATTTTTTCTTCATAAAGGGTAACATATAGCTTAGTACCCCTTATAGTATCGATTTTTACTATGCTTCCCTCGGGTATTATCGAATTATCTGCGGAAACTGCTTTCCAATCAACGCCGTTAAGCTTTGCACGTCCGGTATCCATTTTATTGTTTATTTCTTCAATAACGACAGCTGTTTTTCCGACATCAAGTTCCATATTAGTCGGCTGAATTTTTTTTACTGCAAATTTTTTCAGCAAAGGTCTGGTAAATAACAGAAGAACTATTGAAACTACAGTAAATACAAGCATCTGAATGCCTAATTCCGCTCCGCATAATGCCATTATAAATGTAACAAGAGCGCCGACTGCAAACCAAATAGAAATTAACTGAAAGGACGCCAGTTCAGCAACAACCATTACAGCAAATACAGAACCCCAAAATATAAGGTCGTACATAGTTTTCTCCTTTCACAAATATTTGTTATTAATTTTAAGCTTCAAGCTTGTTTATATTTTATCATATAAATCACAAAAATACAACAGTCAAAAAACGATAATTTTGACCTTTTTTGACTGTTTTCACGTGATTTATTAAACCTAACCCCCGGAACTTACCGGCATAAGCCGGTGCTTGTTCCCTCAAATTATATCATATGCTCTTAAATACTCGTTCATACTTAAAATTTCTTTTTATTTCAATTTAACTATTTTTTTCATGAATACATTTACATGATTTATCCAAAAGTTCTCTTTGTGCAACAATAGTCTCCAGAGTATCTCCAAGCTGTGTAAAAACCGCTCCCCATACTGCAAGTTCATCATTATTAAACTTTGATGCAAACATATTTGCAAATGCAGTTATTGAAGCCGTTAATTCGCATGGCGTCAAGCTACCACCTCCTGTAACCATTATATGCCTAAATTTTTATTTTTGAAACATAATTTTTTTAATTATCTGCCATATTATTTAACAACAAATCTATAAAAAATACTCATAAATTCTAAAATAACTGAACCGAAATCAATTTTACTATTTTAAAAAGTATTGTACTAACCGCTAATAAATGGTATAATGATAAAAAATAAATTCGGAGGTCTATTATGAATTGGAAACATAAAATAGCGGCTTTTATGTCATTACCTGTATTTTTACAAGCTTCATTGGCAATGTCATGTACGGCAGCTAAAATCGAATCGAAAAAAACAGCAGTCCTCTCAGAAGATACAACAGCTTTTATGAAACTTGGAAAGATAAGTATCTTACTCAAGATACTTACGTTGCCAATGAAACTCAGTATTATGTAAAATACAGCGAAGAAAAGTACAACGGTAATAATGTATCTGTTCCGGTTACCGTTTCCGAAGCACACGGTTATGGTATGTTGATTACGGTAACTATGGCTGAATATGATTCTCAGGCAAAATCATACTTTGACGGCATGTACCGTTTTTTCAAAGCGCATACCAGTGATATCGGTTCACATCTTATGTCTTGGCAGCAATGCGACAACGGTACCGCATTAATCGACGGTGCAGATGACGGCAGTATGACAGAAGGCTTCTGCGATTCCGCAACTGACGGTGATATGGATATAGCTTATGCTCTGTTACTGGCAGATTCTATCTGGGGAAGTGACGGAGAAATTGATTACCATGCCGAAGCAAAAGCTGTAATCAATGATATTATGAAATATGATGTCAATCACGAATACTGGACTCTTACTCTGGGAGATTGGGTTTCACAATGCAGCAAATCCGATCCGTATTATTCTGCAACTCGCAGTTCAGATTTTATTGTACAGTATCTTCCGGTATTTGCCGAGGTTACCGGTGATAATAACTGGATGAAGGTATATGACACAACCTACAACATCATTAATACTATTGTTTCGGATTATAACACCGGACTTCTTCCGGACTTTGTAATAAGAAACTCATCCGGAAAATATGTTCCTGCACCTGCTAACTTCTTAGAAAGCGATTATGACGGATATTACTATTACAACAGCTGCCGTACTCCATGGAGAATCGGTATGGATTATCTCGTAAACAAAAATGAAGATGCTCTTGCTTTTGTAAATACAATTAATTCTTTTATGATAAAGAATACAAATAATGATCCATGGGAAATCAAAGCCGGATACAAACCGGACGGTACACAAGTTGAGGACTATAATGATCTTTGCTTCACAGCACCTTTCCTTGTTTCAGCAGCCTGCACGGATAATATCGAATGGCATGATGCAGTACGTGATACTGTAATCAATTACGGAGATGACGTTTATTACGGAGATACTATTAAAATGCTATGCCTTATTGCAGACGACAGCGGGTGGCTTGTTCCGAGCAAAACCGAAATTTTCGGTGATATAGACATGAACGGAACTTTCTCCGTTACAGATATAGTTTTACTGCAAAAATATTTGATAAAATCAGAAACACTAAGTATAGAACAAGGAAAAATTGCAGATGTCAATAAGGATAACTCAGTAAACATTTTTGATCTAATCTTACTAAAAAGAACTTTGACAACAATGTTATAAACTTAAATTTATTTTTAATCAGGCAGTTCACTAAGTGAACTGCCTGATTTTACACAAAGTAAAAAAATGTTTATCAAATTTTCTTCGATATAAATTCTTCAGCCGAATATATGCAATTGGCTCCGTCTGATACGGCTGTTACAACCTGCCTTAAACTTTTAGTTCTAACATCACCGGCTGCAAAAAATCCGGGAACAGAAGTAATGCCGTCTTCATCTGCAATTACATACCCGTTTTTGTCTAGCTTTACAAAATCTTTCAGCAAACCTGAATTGGGTATAGTTCCTACAGCCACAAATATACCGTCTGTAGATAATTTTTCTTCTTTTCCGTCATGTAATGTTTTTAAAGCGTTGACATTAATATTCCCAATAATTTCAATTGGTACTGAATTTAAAATAATTTCTATTTTTTCAGTACTCCGTACTTTTTCCTGAAGACTTGCACTTCCTCTAAACTCATTTCTGCGATGAATCAAATAGACCTTATCAGCCATTCTCGAAAGAAGAAGCGCATCTCCTAATGCAGTATCGCCGCCGCCTATAACAGCCACTGTTTTATCTTTATAAAACGCCCCGTCACATACCGCACAATATGAAACACCCTTACCTGTAAATTCTGCTTCTCCCTTTATTTCCAGCTTACGTCGATAAGTACCGGCTGCATAAATCACTGCTTTAGCTTCAATTTTATTTTTATCGGCAAATTCAACTGTAAAAATACTGCCGATTTTCTTTATTTCAACAACCTCTCCTTCATAAAATTCAGCGCCGAGTTTTATTGCATGAGTACGAAATTTTTCTCCGAGAGCATAACCGCTTTCACCCCAAAGTCCCAGATAATTGTCAACCTGTTCACTTTCAGTAATCTGTCCCGCTGAACCATAAACCTTTTCTGCAATTACAGTTTTAAGCTGTGCACGGCTGGCATAAACTGATGCCGAAAGACCGGCCGGACCGCTTCCGATTATAACAATATCGTACATATTCCCTCCGAATGTATAATTTAGCCAATTTATTCACAAACATGTTTCAATATTTTATTATGTTCAATTTTTTCCGATTTAATCGATATTTGTTCATTAAGCCTTTTCGAATACCGATGTAACAAGCATACACTCATCTGTGGTTTCTGCAAAAATTTCTCCTCCCATTTTGTTCATAATCTGACGGCAAATATACAATCCCAATCCGCTTCCGTTTACATTTTCCGCATTTGACCCTCTCCAAAAACTGTCAAAAATATGTGTCATTTCATTATCCGGCAAAGCACTTCCGCTATTGGAAACAGTTATAAGACGACAATTTTCTTCATCTGAAAAATCTATACGTATATAATTACCATTACCGTATTTAACAGCATTTTCAATTATATTCTGCAAAACCTCAACGCTTCGGTCTAAATCACCTTTTAATATACAGTCGCTGAAATCCGATATAAAAAAGTCTATCTTATTTAATTCCAGTTTATCAAAATAATATTCCTTAATTTTATCAATAAGATCATGTAAATAAAATTCACCTTTAACTACTTCAATCGATAAAAAATCCTCAGTAGTAGCTTTCACGATCTGAGAAACATAATTTTCTATTTCATCTGCTTTCGTGCTAATTCCTCTAATTGCTGCTAATTGCATTTCCTTATCAGAATATAAATGTTTTGATAATGCCTGAGAATATAATTTTATTGCAGATAACGGTGTTTTAATATCATGAGATAGGGATAATAAAAGTGTTTTCTTCTCCTTTTGCAGTTTTAATTCTTCTAATTTCTGCTGTTCCAGTTTTTCTCTTAGCAGATCAAGTCCCCATGTAAAGCGTCCGAAAAATTTACTTCGGCTTTCCTTTAAGGGAACGGTCAGATTTCCTCTTGAAAGCTCATAAGGCATATTTTTTATTCGTTCAAAGGGAACTATAATTTTTATTCCGACAAAAAGCATTACTGAAAGTATTAGCAATGTCATTACCGTTAAAATCATATTTGTAAAAATTATTTTTCCCGAATTATGAATCATACCTATTGAATATTCAATTCTATATAATTCCCCGTTCACATTTCGTATGACATAATCCGAATTTACTCCATACAAAAATTCCCTGCTGCCATCTGATTTTATAACAGCTGTAATCATCGGATAATCTGACATGTCAAATCTGCCGTCATCTGATATATCGGTACAAAGACGTTCAATCTGCACTTTATATTCACGTCCCGACTCATTTTTACTATTTAACAAATAAACATTTAAAACAACAAATAACATAATAATTATCGTCAATACAATTGCAAACAGCATTCTGTAAGATTTCATATCTGCTCCTCAAATCTATATCCTCTTCCCCAAACAGTAATAATTTTTAACGGCTTTTTCGGATCATCTTCGATTTTTTCTCTTATCCATTTTATATGCACTGTTAAAGTCTGCATTTCCGAAGCACTATCGCTTCCCCAAATTTGATTAAAAATATATTCTTTATTCAAAGTCCTGCCCCTGTTTTCTATAAGCATAAGCAGCAATTCAAATTCCTTTGCAGTCATATCAATCAAAGCTCCGTTTTTATATACTATATGATTTATCTTATCAAGTTTAAGATTTCCAATCGTTATTTCATCAAGAGCATATCTGCGTTTAAATATTCCACTGATCTTTGCCAAAAGTATATCAATGTCATAAGGCTTTTCAATATAATCGTCTGCACCTAAAGTCAAGCCGTTCAATTTATCGTCCTTATCTGTTTTGGCGCTTACAATTATTATAGGAACATTGCTATGATCACGAATTTTTGAACATATGGAAAAACCATCTGCTCCGGGAAGCATTATATCCAGAACAATAAGCCTTGCACCGTATTTTTCATACAATGACAAGGCCTTTTCTCCATTTTCTGCAATAGAAACCGTATAACTTTCAGCACGCAGGAAATCACAGAGCAATTCTGCGATTTCCTTATTATCCTCCACTATAATTATATCTATCACTTTACCAACCCATTTCCATAAGCCAATTACTCAGCAACCTTTCCCGTTCCCTCAGCTGGGAATCGGAAGGACACCTTTCTAAATTATACTCTCCTTTTATATTTCCGTCAACTAGATAAAGAACTCTTGTACATTTTGCCGCAACTTTAACATCATGAGTCACAAGCATTATAGTCGTCCCCTCTGAATTAACTTTAGAAAGCTCACGCATAACCTCTTCCGAAGATGTACGATTAAGAGCGCCGGTAGGTTCGTCTGCAAAAATCATTTCCGGACGGTTTATCATACTTCGGCATATACAAGCTCTCTGCAACTGTCCGCCGGAAACCTCATTAATATCATTATCTGCAATCTCAATTATTCCCAGCTTACGCATTAACTTTTGTCCTCTCTGAACAGTTTCCTTACGGCTTTCATTAATTTTATCCGATTGACATGCAGGAAGAATAATATTATCTAATATTGTTAGATTTTTCAGCATATACATCTGTTGAAAAATAAAGCCCATTTTATTCAGGCGAAGTGCTGCCAATTCCTTTGCATTGAGCTTTGATATATTACTGCCGCAGAAGCTTACATCTCCGGCAGTAATGCTGTCCATTCCCGAAACAGAGTATAAGAGTGTTGATTTTCCCGAACCGGAAGGTCCCATAACCGCAACCATTTCGCCGTCCGCAACAGTAAAGCTTACATTTTTCAGTATGTTATTCTGACGCTTATTTACAATATAGGTCTTACATAAATTCTTTACATCTAAAATTATATTCATATCAAATACTCTCCTTTAACTATTCTATATTTGAAACTTCAAAAGCAGATATTTTTCTAAGCTGAAATGAAGTGATCCACGCTGCTAAAACAGTAACAACAAATATAATTAACGGATAGAATAAATATACTTTTATCGGTACAATTTCAAATTTAATACTCACGGCTCCCATCATCTTAAATATCGGTTCTATAGTAAGCTTTGATAATGGTGTCGAAAGGAGCGTACAAAAAACAATTGAAATCAGCAGAATAATTCCTATTCTGATAGTTTGCCATGCAATTAATGAAGAATCATTAAAACCTATTGCCTTAAGAATCGCCAGCTCACCTTTTTCCTTAACAATAAAGCTTTTTACCATTAAAACAGTAACAAGTATATTTACACATAAAACTAACGCCAGTATCAGATTTCTTATATTACCTATCTGTCCTGAAATATCTCCTATCATGTAACCTATATATTCACCCGGAGTAAAAATTTTATTATCAGGTTCAACTTTCTCAAGCAAAGCTTTTCTTTGATTAAGTTCATCTTCATCCGGAAAATCCGAATACTTAACTTGTATACCGAAGCATCCGTTTACATAGCTGTAATCAAGCTCTTCATCCTGATAAAATCTTATTCCCTCACCCAAATTATTCATAGACTGCAAAGTTGCGGTTATAATATATTCTTTTATCTGATCTCCGTTTTTAACTTCTACAGTATCACCTATATTAGCACCGATTCTATCGGCTACAAGCTTTGAAATTGCAATTTCATCATTTTTCTGCGGAGCAGTTCCCTCAAGGTATGCATACATATCTGTAGTTACGTCTCCCAGTCCCTGAAATGCAAGGGACGACTCTTTTTTACCTTTATATGAAACAGTCATACGGAATGTTGCCTCTTGAAAAACCTTAGCTTCAATATTGTTTTTATCAAGCACATTTTTTATATTATTCAGCTTATCAGTCATTACCTTTTTATAATCGGTATTTGAAATAAACAACAGCTCCTGACTGATCACATGATTACATTCAGCCATATTGAACAATGTAACACGACTGTCTGATTGAAGTGTGTTTATGGTATTTTCCGGAATAATTATCAAAAGCAAGCCTAGTATAAAAATCACGATCATAGCGATAAATCTTTTTAATCCACTGAAAATATCATTTAATGCCATAAAAATTATGGGAGAAAATCTTAATTTTTTTAAGCTTATAATGCTCTTTTCGGAATAACGTTCTCCATTTTCTCCGTTTCTTATTGCATCAATTGGAGAAATTTTTTTTATTTTTCTTGTACAGAAATAGCAAAATAACACTACAACAGCTGCTGTACCTGCTGCACATACAATATTCAGCACAACATTATTCTGATTAGGAATTATAATATTTTTTGCAACATCTTTCATCATTATCTTTCCGAATGGAATACTGAAAAACAGTCCTATTGAAGCTCCAGCAAGAGAAATTGCAAGATACTTTACTATATAAAGCCCTCTGATTTTTCTGTTACTGATGCCGATAGCTTTCATTACGCCAATTTCACGAAATTCTTCACTCATGGTAAAATTAATAGTAAAACGCAGAATCACCATAGATATCAATATCAAGCATACACTTACAATCAACATTACCAATGCTATAAGCATATCCATAAAATACATTCTTTTTATCGCACTCTTATCCAAATTAAAAAGTGTGTTCAGTTCCAGGTTATAAAATTTATCTAAATATTCTTCGTCATCAGTATAAACATTTATTGAATTCATAATTACTGTATCTTTATCATAAAAATATTTAAAATCATTTTCACTCACTATAAATCTTGTAGTTCCAATACTTTCCGAGCCAAATTCAGCGTCCTTAGTACTTCCTTTTAAAGTAAATTCTTTTGTTTTATCTCCAATAGTAATTTGAATCCTACTATTTTCCGAAAAATTATATTGTTCTTCATTAAATAAAGCCGATGTTATATATATTTCACCGTCTTTTACACTAGTAATTTCTTTATCACCGCTGTCAAAAACTTTTATCGAATTTTTTAAGCCTGATATACATATAGACCCTGAATATTCAAATTTGCTGCCATCTAGTTTAATTTCGTTAGAATCAATCATCATAAGATCCAATGATTTGAAGTTATAATTATTTTCATTAACAAATTCTTCAAACCGTTTTGTTGAATTACTGTCAGTTGTTAAAAACCAATAATCGGGAACTTCTGCCATTTCAAAATAAGTGTCCAATGCAGTCATAACCGATATCATATTATTTGCACTGCTGGAAATAAACGTTGCCGCAAGCATAATAAAAATCAGCAAAATTACATTCATAGTTTTTTTACGTTTTAAATCTTTTTTTATTATTCTAAAGTACATACTACTTCTCCTTTCTATGTTGTGATTACATTATAGCATATAAATTATTAAGAAGTCCTTAAATATTTTTATAAATTTTACAACTAAGCATCTGAAATCTTACAAATAAAAAAGAGCGGTAACCCGCTCTTTTAACTATATCTAAATTTTTTCATGTTTATTTTAATGAAACATAAATATTTATCTCTGCAATTCCATTCTCATTGCTAACATATTCTTCAAAATCACCCGCAAAACTTCTATCCAACGGTATTGACCAAATCCTTTCCCAGGCCTGTGAAACATCTTTTACCACATCTCCTTTAACTTTAAATAAAGCAAATTTTCCTCCGGGAATCTTTTTAATATTCAACTCCGTATCAGCTTCTGTAACTTCTGCACCTATTGTAACATCATAAGTCATGTCAGCAAAATCATAATTAGAATATAAACCTATACAGTATTCATTTGCTTTGTTTTTCATAGATTCCCAAATTCCCTTACTCATAAAATCCTGCCAAAGACCTCCGATTATCTTCTGACATTCAGGATCATTATTTCCTGTTCTTGCCGTAATTCCAACAACGGTTTTTTCTTCAAGATTTACAATTTCATAATTCATAGTAATTACCTCTTTTCTAAATTTATAATCACATTATACACCCGATAATATGACATCTGTATGTCATATTATATATAATTTCTCAAGGATTTTTCAAGTCTTTTTTTCATTTCTTCTGCCGCCTGCACAGGTGATATAATTTTACAGTATTCCCCAAAGGATGCCGCATATGTACATATAGTATCCACATCAGGAAGATACAATTCACATATAAAATCTCCGTTTGAATTGATCGTAAATTTACTGATCTCATCATATACCCTAAAAGCCATTACCGATGATACATATAGTTTTGTTTTTATATATTTACTAAAATCGAATTTTTGTACACCTAAAATATTTTCCGGAGCATCAAGTTCAAATTGTTCTTCTGTCACTACTAGTTCACTGATTCTCCTAAGCTTAAAAAACCTATAATCATCACGTACCTTACAGTAAGCATAAAGATACCATGCCGAGCCTTTAAAAATAAGCTTTAAAGGCATTACAGTACGCAAAAGCTTTTCAGCTCTTCCGCTTGCATACATAAAAGTTATTATCTTTTTTTCAATAATGGCCGATTTTATTTTGCTAAAATAATTTTCTTCATTTTCAAAATACCCCCATGAAGAAAAATCAACTTCTATCCAATCCGTATTTTTTCTTCCAAGCATACTGTCAAGCTTCGTCATTGCTGAATTATTTTCGGAAAAGCTCAGTGTACTTACTGCTTTCATAGATGACAATATATCGCTTTTTTCCTGTTCAGTCAAAACAGCCTTGTTAAGAATAAAATCCGGCATAAGCGATATTCCTCCGCCTTTACCTTTACTCATATATATTGGAATTCCCGCTTGAGATAGTGTTTCAACATCACGGTAAATTGTTCTGATAGACACTTCAAATCGCTCTGCAAGTTCACTGGCCGTAACAATTTTATTCTCAAGAAGTATATATACTATTTCAAACAATCTGTTTATCTGCATTTTTTCACTCCGATTACTTTTTATATAAATTAAAAAATAAGGCAGAGAGTAACCCTGCCCGATCATTTATTAAATTTTAATTTTCCTTGAAACATCAAATCCATCACTAATAAACATATCCATATCCTGTTTTATAGTGTTTCCCGATGTGGTGAGCATATTTCCGGTTATGGCTGCATTAGCTCCGGAATGAAATGCTTGTCTGCCGCTGTCCTGCATAAGGGCTCTGCCTCCCGCAAGGCGTATATATGCAGTAGGGTTTATATATCTGAAAATTACTATTGTTCTGATAATATCATCTTCAGTCAAAGCTTTTACATTTTCCAAAGGAGTACCTTTAATAGGAATAAGAACGTTAATCGGTATAGATTCAATTCCTAACTCCTGCAAGGAAAAAGCCATATCGATTCTGTCTTCCCAACTTTCTCCCAAACCAATAATACCACCCGAACAAACACTAAGACCGGCACGCTGAGCAGCCTTTATACATTCAATTTTTTCGTCAAATGTATGAGTAGTACAAATTTGAGGGAAATAATTTCTGGAGGTTTCAATATTTGCATGATATCTGAAAACACCGTTTGCTTTTAGTTCATGAAACTGTTCTTCAGTAAGCAGACCATGAGAGGCACAAAGTTCAATTTCTTTACATTCCTTTTGCATTCTTTTGTAAGTGCTTAAAGCAGCTTCAAAATCTTTTCCTGAAATATTTCTTCCTGAAGTCACAACAGAAAAACGATGAACCCCCTCAGCTTCAACACTCTTGCATTCCGAAACGATTTTATCTTCGTTTAAAAATTCATATTCTTCAACATTTGTGTTATAATGACCTGACTGAGCACAATACTTACAGTTTTCAGAACATCGACCGCTTCTCCCATTAATTATTGTGCACAAATCAATATGATTTCCGCAATATTTTTCCCTAATTTTATCTGCACCATTTGACAGTTCAGATAAATCTCCATATAAAAGAAAATCCGTACTATCCTCTCGTGTAAGTTTTCTTCCGTTAAGTATTTCGTTTATAATTTCACATATCATTTTCAATTCACCTGTATATTACAATTTTTCTATTCCTTAATATTATAGCATTTTATTAAATAATTGTCAATTTTCAGTAATACCTAGGAAACGGTATGCATAAACGGTAAGGGACAGAGAATTGAATATTGACAAGGCAAAAAATAAGAACTGAGATTAAAAAATCTCGATTCTTTCAAATTCCCAAAAATGGCATAAAATTTTTTTAAAATTAATACTTAGACAAGATTTTTCCTTTATGTTAAAATACAAAACAAAAAAAGCACCCCCACAGAACATGAACCCGTTTGGCAACGAATCATATTCCTTAATCAAGCAGATATCATCTTATCCGATTGACTTAGTGAGAATGCTATTTTAGAACACATACATGTGTACTAGAAATAAATTTTAAACCCATCAGATTCACATGAATTCTGATGGGCTTTCGCTTTTTCTAATTAAAAATTGAATATTAAATCACAGGTAGCAAATTAATTTTTTAATACAACTGAAATATTCCAAACAACCGATAACCTGAAGGTCAAATAAGATACCGATGTTACGGACAAACAATTGATTATAAATTCAGCTTTAACGCATTAATCATCAACTACCTGCGGAGTCAAACTCCGTTTACTTTCTTCTCCTCCTGGATATAGTAGCAGAGGGGTCTAGACAATATCGCCACCTTTTGACATCGCCTGAGATAATCC
>CATKAZ010000119.1 GCA_949745795.1 uncultured Oscillospiraceae bacterium
AAAATGCTTAAAATAATTTCGGATGAAAAATGAAGTATTGACAAATAGAGATAACATGGTATAATTAAAGTATAATTACTGTTTTCGGGCTGTGAAGAATTTTTCTTAGCAATCGGCTTACAGGCTTATAAGCATATAATAATGTGTAATAGCTTAAAGTTTACCCGATTAGTCAGTAATCGGGTATTTTTATTTTTGAAAGGATTTAAAAATGGAAAAAAGAATAGCAGTTCTTGCTATAATCATTAATGAGCTTGAATCTTCGGAAAAGGTTAATTCTATTCTCCATGATTACAGTGAAATAATAATAGGAAGGATGGGAATTCCATACAGAGAAAGAGGAGTTTCGGTTATATCTGTTGTTGTGGATACCGATACCGACACAATCAGTGCCATTACAGGTAAGCTGGGAAAGATCAGCGAAGTATCTGTAAAGGCAGCAATATCAAAAAGTAAATGAAAGAGGTTATGAGAATGTATAATAGTAAATCAATTAAATCAGAAGAATTTATTGATCATGAAGAGATTTTAAAGGTTCTTGAGTATGGTGAAAAAAATAAAGACAATTCGGAAATGGTAGATGAAATTTTAAAAAAAGCCGAATCCTTAGTAGGGCTTGACCGATATGAGGTGTCTGTTTTACTTTATGCATGTGAAAATAAAGAAAATAAAGAACTTCGTAAAAAAATATTTGCTATGGCAAGAAAAATCAAGGAAGCAATATATGGTAAACGAATAGTAATGTTTGCACCTTTGTATGTATCCAATTACTGTATAAACGGCTGTAAATACTGCGGTTATCATTGCGGATCGGGAATCAGAAGAAAAAAGCTTACTCAGGAGGAAGTTGCAGAGGAATGCCGTGCAATTGAAGCAATGGGGCATAAACGTATTGCAATGGAGGCAGGGGAGGATCCGAAAAACTGCGATATTGATTACATTATCGAATGCATGAAAACCGCTTATGCTACTAAAAACGGAAACGGTGAAATCAGAAGAATCAATGTAAATATTGCGGCAACTACTATAGAGGATTATAAAAAGCTTAAGGAAGCGGGAATAGGCACTTATGTTTTGTTTCAGGAAACATATCATAAACCTACATATGAAAACTTGCACCCGTCAGGACCGAAAAGCAATTATGATTATCATACAACTGCTCATGACAGAGCAATGCAAGGCGGAATTGATGATGTAGGAATCGGAGTACTGTTTGGTCTTTATGAATATAAATATGAAGTTATCGGAACAATGCTCCATGTAAAGCATCTTGAAGATACATTTGGCGTAGGTCCGCATACAATTTCAATTCCCAGAATCAGAATGGCTGAGGATGTTGATTTAAGTCTGTTTCCGAATATAGTAACAGATGAACAGTTTAAAACGATTATTGCTGTTTACCGTTTGGCTGTACCGTATACCGGAATGATAATTTCTACAAGAGAAGAACAGCATTTCAGGGATGAAATTATTTCCTTGGGAATATCACAGACCAGCGGAGGTTCATGTACCGGTGTAGGAGGATATGCGGAAAGATTAAATAAAGGTTATTGCAGCAGCTGCAATGATGATCAGAGTACTGCTCAGTTTAAAGTTTCAGATGAAAGAACAGAAGCGGAAGTATCTAAAACACTACTGAAAAATGGATATATACCTAGCTTTTGCACTGCCTGTTATCGTGCCGGAAGAACCGGTGATCGTTTTATGCAGCTTGCTAAAACAGGAAATATTTCAAATTGCTGTTTACCGAATGCTATGCTGACTCTTGCGGAATATGCACTTGATTACGGTGACGAAGAATTTAATAAGCTTACATTTGACGTTATTGAGGCTGAAAGAGAGAATATCAAGGAAGAAAAAGTAAGAATTAAATTTGACGAATACCTTGAAAAAATTAAAGCAGGAGAACGTGATTTCAGATTTTAATAATCTAAAAGGAGAATTACTATGATTTCAGAGATTAATCAGACTCCTAAAGCATTAAGACTGCATATCGGAGTATTTGGAGATACAAATGCCGGAAAATCGACATTTATTAATGCAGTTACCGGACAAAATATTGCGCTGACTTCCCCTGTTGCCGGAACAACAACGGATCCCGTATTCAAGCCTATGGAATTGCTGCCTCTAGGTCCGGTGGTGTTTGTTGATACGGCAGGTCTTGATGATAAAAGTGAATTGGGTAAAATTCGTATTCAAAAGTCTATGGAACAGTTGGAAATCTGTGATGCGGCGGTTTTGGTGATAAGCAGTGAGAGTCGGAATGCCTGTTCTCTTAAAGAATATGTTGATATGGTGAAATCTAAAAAAATTCCATATATTATTGTTATAAATGAAATTAACGGTAAAAAATTAATATTGGATTCGGATTTTTATGAGAATATTATTATTGCAGATTTAAATAATAAAAATGATATTGACAACATAAAGGAAGCTTTAATAGATTTGCTTAAAGATAAAATTGACGATCCTGTTCTTACTGCTGATCTTGTACACCCTGGGGATTTGGTTATGCTTACTGCTCCTCAGGATATTCAGGCGCCTAAAGGCAGATTGATTCTTCCAGAGGTACAGGTACTGAGAGACCTATTAGATAATAAATGTATGGTAATGACTGTAACGTCTGATAATATCCGTAATGCACTGAATAATCTTAAAAATCCGCCTGCGCTTGTTGTTACAGATTCACAGATATTTAAAGAGGTTAATGAAATAATTCCTAAAAATATTCCCCTTACATCATTTTCATTACTGATGGCAAAAATTAAAGGTGATATAAAAAGTTTAATACATGGTGCTGAAGCTATTGATGAATTGAATGATAATGATAAGGTACTGATTTTAGAAAGCTGTTCACATCATGCCATGGATGATGACATTGCCAGAATAAAAATACCAAATCTGCTTCGAAAATACACAGGTAAAAATCTTATTATAGACAACATTTCCGGACAAAATTTTGATATAAATATTAAAGACTATAAGTTGGCTGTACACTGCGGAGGATGTATGATAAACAGAAAAGCAATGCTTAAAAAGCAGCGGCAATTTGAGGATGCAGGAATTCCTATGACTAACTTTGGAGTATGTATAGCATATATGAATGGAATGCTGAAAAGAATCTGTTATTAATATAAAAAAAGAGCGGTATTTCCGCTCTTTCTGCATATAGTTATAAAAATAATTTTCAATTATTATATTTTTGAATATCCAAAACTATTTATAATGGCATCAACTTTTTGGCTGGACTGACAAAGTTTGCAGTCGTGTGCCGGCATTGTTTCATAATTATTTAAGTCAGCGGATGTGAAAACAGAATTGATTTTAATTCCATTATATTCTTTTATAGCGCTGAATATTGAGGAAACACCTGTTAGCTTACCATTATAGTATTGTAGGCATTCAACTGAACGATTAATCGTTTTACCTGTTGAAACGGATGATATTAGAAGAAGAATCTGTTTGTTAAAAATATGTTTTTGTATATTATCTCTAAAAATCATTTGATTATTTGCATTTGTTTCCGGTGTGATTACACAAATGTCCTTACCGCTGTTTATTGATGTATGACCCTCTTTGGCAAGCTCTCTTGCTAAAAATGCTCCGATTATTTCAGTTCCTTCAAGACATATAATAGTATCAACCGATAAGTTAGACATGTAGGCTTTGGCAAGTTCTCTTGCAGTTTCTTTAGCTACCATGTGATGAGTTTTAATTTTAGTCATATCAATATAATAATTTACATGTGAATGGTTAGTTGCAAAATGTCCCGGTATAACTCCTATTTTAATCTTACTATTGGATTTTGATTTGATTTCTAATATTCTTGTTTCCATTTTTGTTCCTCCATTAGATTTTATTTGTTTAATTATAACATATTATACATAATGTGTCAATTAAAATATAAATTTTTTATACAAATTTTTAAAAAGCTTTCAGTATATATTTTAAATTTTTATAGTATCAGGAAATTACTTATTTACTTTTAATCGGTTTTATGATATTATTAATTTATCTATTATGCAAATATGAAAAAAGGGAGGCAGAAATGAAAGCAATTGTGAAAAATATTTTGATTATCGTTGAACTTTTACTTATTATTTTTTTATCGATCATTGTTTTCTTTTTATATGACAGAAAAAATGATACGGTTACTACAATGGGTACCGGTAGCATACAACCAGATATATATGAAAATATTGAAAGAAAAGTAAACGAAAATTACTATGAGCTGAGCGGAAAAAAAATACTTCTTGAAGACGGTACTTACGGGGAAATATGGATTCCCGTACTGGAAAATGTTCCGGCATTTTCTAAAGAAATTGATAAAATAAAAACAAGAAACGGACGGAAATATTATGTTGATAATTCTGATATAACATCATTATTGGGTGTTGATGTATCAGTTCATCAAGATAACATTGACTGGAAAAAAGTAAAAGAATCTGGAATTGATTTTGCGATGATTCGTTTGGGATATAGAGGTTACGGTACTGGTGAACCGGATCTTGATGAAAATTATGCAGAAAATATTCGGGGAGCAAGAGAAGCAGACGTAGATGCGGGAGTTTATTTTTTTTCCCAGGCAATAACAGTTGAAGAAGCTGTAGAGGAGGCAAATCTTGTTATTGAAAGTCTAGAGGGATTGGATATAAATTATCCGGTAGTATATGACTGGGAGATTATCTATGATGATTCAGCCAGAACAGATAATGTATCGGTAGATATACTAACCGACTGTTGTATTGCATTTTGCGAAACTATAAAAAATGCAGGGTATACGCCTATGATATATCAAAATAAGCGTACTACTATTTTTAAGCTTGATTTAAATAGGTTGACAGATTATGACTTTTGGCTGGCGGAATACGGTTCGGAGCCTACTTATTATTATGACTTTGATATGTGGCAATATACAAGTACCGGTCGTGTTCCGGGAATAGAAGGAGATGTCGATTTGAATATAAGTTTTAAGGATTACAGTAAATGATTTAAAAGAGCAGTTCAATTAAACTGCTCTTTTAGTTTGTTTTTTTATTAAGTCCTATGCTTTCAAATTTGTAATATAGCATAGATTTTGGCAGTGCATAAGCAGGGGATAATTAAAAAAGACCGTTTTATCTGATATCACTACAATTTCGTGATATCAGATAAGACGGTCTTTTCTTACTTTGAATTTTTTATAATCAAAAATATGGTGCCGCTGACCGGACTTGAACCGGTACGGATGTTACTCCGAGGGATTTTAAGTCCCTTGTGTCTGCCTATTCCACCACAGCGGCAACATTAATATTATACATTAAACATTAAATAAAGTCAATACCTTAATATATATTTTAATAATTTAACAATTATATGCTTTAATTCTATTAAGCCTATGATGAATTATAATAGGATTTTTTATTAAAAAAGCTGTGTTTAATGGATGATCTGTTTATTATATTTCGCAAAATTCGATATTTAACGATATAGTATAATTAAGTTTGAAAATACATCTTTAATTAAAAATATATCACAAATAAGCAGGAAAGTCAATATTATTTTAGGAATTGTAGATAAAAAAGATGATATTTGTAATTTTTTAACAAAATTATATGCTAAAACAGATTTTGGAGGAATAAAAATGAACAAGGGAAGCTCTTATAAAAGAAAAGACGGACGTTGGGAGAGCCGTATGTATATAGGAAAAGAGGAAAACGGTAAAAGAAAATACCGTTCATTTTACGGTAAAACCCGTGAAGAAGCAGAATATAAACTAATGCTTGCCTCTAGGAATATAGCTGATGAGTACGTTTTAACGGAAATGACGGTAAGTTATCTCGTTAACGAATGGTTTCATGTCATATCCTCACGGGTAAAGGAATCTACATCTGCTAATTATCGTATGAAAGCTGATAAACATATTATTCCTGCATTTGGAAATACTCAATGTTGTTTCATAAAAACAAAGGAGATATATGCTTTTATCGATTGTAAAATGAAAGAAGGATTGTCTGTACGTTATATTTATGATATACTTGTTCTTCTTAAGTCAATTTTTCGCTATGCAAGCCGTGAGTATCATATAAAGAACGTATTTGAAAATATTATTATGCCTAAGCATACAAATACGGATATTTCGATACTTTCAAAAGATCAGCAGATTGAATTGGAGGGATATATATCTGCAAATCCATCTTTAACTGCACTGGGTATTTCGTTGTCATTGTACATGGGCATTCGTATAGGAGAACTTTGTGCATTGCAATGGGAGAATATTGACATTGAAAAACGGATAATTACCGTCAAAAAAACAATGCAGCGTATTCAAAATTATAACGGACAAACTAAAACCAAGCTTATTATTACAGAACCCAAAAGTACCAATTCTATTCGAGAAATTCCCATTCCGGACTTTTTAATTAATAATTTAAGTGAGTTTAGAAAGGCAGATAAATTGTATGTGCTTTCAGGTAATATAAAACCTGTTGAGCCGAGAACAATGCAATATCGTTTTTCCAAAATACTGAAAAACGCAAATTTGCCGTCAGTCCACTATCATTCTCTACGTCATTTATTTGCAACTAATTGCATTGCATTGGGATTTGACGTAAAAACGCTGTCTGAAATATTGGGTCATAGTTCAGTTGAGGTGACTTTAAGCCGATATGTTCATTCTTCAATGGAACGTAAGCGAGCTTACATGAAGCTGATGACTTTTGCAGCTTAACGTCAAAAGCTCGTCATTTTTCCGTCATACAGCATTTTGAAAACTGATTAGTATTATAAAAATATATGCTTTTTTCTTGAAATATCGAATTTTGCGAAAAGCCAGCCAAAGGCTTTTATGGTTATTATGTGCAAATGTATAATTTAATATTACAGTTAAATTTTTATACTATGCAGTATGAAAGGAAATTAAATAATGAATAACAATTATACCATTCGTAATCTCTTCGCATTGCTGATGAGTAAAATATGGATAATAGTAGTTTTTACAATATTAGTAGGTGCGGCTTCATTTGGAATTTCAAAGTTTATAATACCGATGAAATATGAATCCTATACGACAATGTATGTAAAAAACAATAATACTGTAAATTCAGAACAGAATAACAATGTCGATTTGAATGATCTTAATGCTTCCAAATCTCTTGTCAGTACATATATTGCAGTATTAAAAAGTAACGCTGTTATGGAACAAGTCGGTTTTAAACTGACTGAGCTTTATAATGAAAATGATTTATCTTTAATTTTTAATATTAATAATGGAAAAATCAGTACTGATGATATAAAGGAATGCTTTTCAATGTCCGCAGTTGACGAAACTGAAGTCATGAGAATTTCCGTAAACACAAAAAGTCCTGAAATATCCGCTGATATGTGCAATATAATTGCGGAAATAGCACCGAATTTTCTAATAAGAGTTGTAGGTGCAGGTTCGGTTGAAATTATAGATACTGCTGTACCGGATAAAATTCCCGTTTCTCCGAATGTTTCTTTAATAACTCTTATCGGCGCTGTAGTTGGATTAAGTATTTCAATTTTTATTATCCTGCTTATTGATTTCTTTGATAATACAGTCAAAGAAACAGAAGAACTTACTCAAAGATTTGATAAAGCAATACTAGGTAAAATACAAAGCATTGAAACTAAAAAGAAGAAATCAAAAACGGATTCAATTAAGCTTATTACCGATAAAAACATTTCGTTCAATGTAGTTGAAAGCTATAAATCAATCCGCACAAATATTTTATTTGCTCTTGGAACTTGTAATAAAAAAATTTTTGCAGTTTCAAGTCCTAACCCAAGTGAGGGAAAATCAACTATGGCAGCTAATATAGCTATTGCACTTGCTCAAACCGGCAGTACTGTACTTCTGATAGACGCCGATATGAGAAAACCTGTTCAGCATAAGACATTTAAAATTAAAAATTCAAATGGACTGTCAACACTTATAATAAATAAATCAAATATTGCTAAGTCGGTCAGAAGAAATATTGTAAAATGTCTTGATTTGCTTCCGTCAGGTCCGATACCTCCTAATCCTTCAGAATTACTTGCATCGGAGAAGTTCGGGGAATTGCTTGAAAAATTTTCAGTCGATTATGATTATATTATCATTGATACTCCGCCAATTAATGTAGTGAGTGACGCATTGGTAATTAAGAATTTAATAAGCGGTATTCTCATTGTGCTGAAATATGCAAGTACAACCTTTGATGATGTATCAAGCTGTATGAAACAAATTGATCTAGCCAAAACCAATATGCTTGGATTTGTTCTTAATGACATTTGCTGTAATTGCGGTTCTCTCTATTACAATTATAAATATAAGTACAACGACTATAGTTATGTAAGTGCTTCTGATGTAAGCAGCAGCGGTAAAGCAGATGCTGAATGATTACCATTGCCATGTTCTCCCTCAAATAGACGACGGCTCAAAAAGTGTGGAAATGTCCTTGAAAATGATTCAGATGATAAAAGAACAGGGAATTAATTGTATTGCAGCAACTCCTCATTTCTATGCACACAGAAATAAATCGGTAAAACAATTTTTGATTAGAAGGAAAACGGCTTTTGAAAAAATAAAAAAAGATTCTTTATTACCGATTTTATTAGGAGCAGAAGTTGCCATTGAACATGGAATAAGCAAACTTACCGATATAGAAAAACTGCGAATTGCAGATACAGAATATATTTTGATGGAATTGCCTTATGCACCGTTTTCCAATTGGATACTGGAAGAGATTATCGATATTTCGTATAAATATAACTTAACTCCTGTTTTAGCTCACATTCATAGGTATATTGACTTTTACAGTAAATCAGAAATGGCTGAACTACTGAAAACAAAGGCTGTACTGCAATTCAACAATGAAGCGTTTTGTAATTTTAAAGAGCGTAGATTTGTAAAGTCACTTATAAAAGAGGGTTATCCTTATGTATTAGGCAGTGATGCTCATAATTTGACAAGCAGAAAACCGAATTGGGGATTGCTGCAATCAGTAATTAAGAAAAATGTTATAGACGGCACAGAGATACTGCTATGACTTATAGAAAATATGATAAAGGGGTGTTTGTATGTCAAATATAACATTGCTTGAACGAGAAACAAGCAGCATAGAAGTCACACAAATCAAAACATCATGGACATATATTATCATTAAGAGAACTTTTGATTTTATATCTTCTCTAATATGCGGGATTATTTTGTTGGTGCCAATGTTGATTATAGCGGTAATTATTATAATAAATGACTTCGGAAATCCGTTTTATAAGCAAAAGCGTATCGGCAAAGATGGCAAAACACTGTACATATACAAGTTTCGGAGCATGAAAAAAGGAGCGGACAATCTAGAAGAAATGCTGACCCCCGAACAGCTTGATATATACCTAAGGGAATATAAGCTGGATGACGATCCACGTCTGATCGGATATAGAAAAGCAGGTGACGGTACTAAATGTTTTGGTGCTAAGATAAGAAGCATGTCTATTGATGAATTGCCGCAGATATTATTTAATATTTGTATTCTTGGCAATATGTCTGTAATCGGTCCTCGTCCAATACTTAAAACGGAACTTGAAGAAAATTATACTCCTGCGGCGCAAAAGCTGATGATGTCCGTAAAACCGGGATTAACCGGTTATTGGCAGGCTTATGCAAGAAATGACGCAGGGTATGAAGACGGTAAAAGACAGCAAATGGAACTGTATTATGTGAAGAATAAATCAGTTCTATTGGATTTGAAAATATTGTTTAATACTATTGGAGCGGTAATATGTAGGAGAGGAGCGAAGTAAATGATAATTACCAAAACACCATTCCGAATGTCGTTTTTCGGCGGAGGAACTGATATAGAAAGCTATTTTAAAGAAAATGGAGGAGCTGTATTATCTACAACATTTGATAAATATTGTTATGTTAATATTCGTCATCTGCCCCAATTTTTTAAATATAGTACAGAACTGTCTTATTCAAAAACAGAACGAGTGACAGATGTTGAAAATATTGAACATCCGCTTATCAGAAATGCAATGAAAATGTTGGATATGCATGAGATCCGTCTTACATACGAGGCTGATTTACCGGCAAGATCAGGTCTTGGCACGAGCAGCTCATTTGCCGTGGGTATGCTTAACGCTTTTTATGCTTTAAAGGGTAAATATATAGATAGGAAACGACTTGCTGATGAAGCTATATATCTTGAAAGAGTTTTGTGTAACGAATCCGGTGGATGGCAGGATCAGATAGCGGCATCATTCGGTGGTTTTAATCGAATAAATTTTAATGGGGACGGTTATGAGGTTTTGCCTGTAATTATTTCTCCCGAACGCAAGAAACAGCTGAATGAGAATCTTTTGATGTTTTTTACCGGATTCACACGTTTTTCTTCTGATATTCAAAGGATTAATAAACTTGATGCTAAAAGTAAATATGTTCAGCTGCGTGAGATGCATTCATTGGTTGATGAAGCTGAAAATGTACTTAAAAATAACAAAATCAGTCTTAATGAATTTGGAAGACTGCTTGATCATACATGGAAGTTGAAACGTTGTACAGGTTCAGCAGTATCTACAAATAGTATTGATGAATTATATTCCAAAGGCATTGAAGCAGGCGCATTGGGCGGTAAACTTTTAGGTGCCGGAGGAGGCGGCTTTCTCATATTTTATGTTCAGCCTGAATATAAGGAAGCAGTTATACATGCAATGAATAGTTTACTGTACATTCCGTTTGAATTTGAAAACAACGGAACACAGGTAATACATTATTCACCTGAAAGCTACTCACCGATTTAAGGAGAGATAAATTTGAAAACAGTTATTATGGCAGGAGGAAAAGGCACTCGTATATCGTCAGTAGCAAGTGATATTCCGAAGCCTATGATAAAAATATGCGGAAAGCCTGTCCTTGAGCATGAGATTGAATGCTTACGGGAACAAGGATTTAATGATATTATAATTACAGTCAGTCATCTCAGTCAAATAATTATTAACTATTTTGGGAATGGCAGTAAACATTCTCCGGTAACAGGCAAACCTTTTGGAGTCAATATTGAATATTTTGTTGAAGATATGCCTCTCGGCAATGCAGGAGCATTGTTTAAATTAAAAGATAAGCTGACAGAAGATTTTCTCCTGTTAAATGCGGATTCTTTATTTAATATTGATTTTAACAGATTTGCAGAGTATCATAAAGCCTGCGGAGGACTTGCAACAATATTTACACACCCTAACAGTCATCCTTATGACAGCGGTCTAATCATTACAGATTCCTGTAATGCAGTAATCGATTGGCTGACCAAGGAGGATATAAGACCTGAATACTACAAAAATTGCGTCAATGCAGGACTTCATGTGATTTCTCCTGTTCTGTTAAAGCAGGAAATCGCAACAGAAAAAATTGACCTTGACAGGCAAATATTAAAACCACTTGCGGGTACGGGAAAAATGTTTGTTTACAATAGTCCCGAATATGTAAAGGATATGGGAACTCCTGACCGATATAAAAGCGTTTGCAGTGATTTTAAAAACGGTTTAGTAAAAAAACGAAATCTATCTAATAAACAAAAAGCGATTTTTCTTGATAGAGATGGTACAATCAATAAATATGTCGGTTTTCTAAGAAATATAGATGATTTTCAATTGCTCCCAAATGTTGGGAAAGCAATACGTCTTATCAATTCATCGAGCTATCTGGCGATAGTTGTTACCAATCAACCTGTTATTGCAAGGGGAGAGGTTACAACGAATGAATTGAATATTATTCATAAGAAAATGGATACTCTGCTTGGTAAAGATGGTGCATATATAGATAGTTTATATTACTGCCCACATCATCCGGATAAGGGGTTTGAGGGAGAGGTTTCCGAGTTAAAATTTGACTGCAATTGCCGTAAGCCAAAATCGGGTATGCTTTATCAGGCCGTAAATGATTTCAATATAGATTTGACTTTATCTTGGATAATCGGAGATAGCAAAAGTGATATTCAGGCAGGGAAAAATGCTGGCTGTAAAACAATTTTGATAAGTGATGGCAATAGTGATTACGGACAAGATTATTCTGTAAATTCACTTTTAGATGGAATAGAAATAATATTAAGGGTTGGTGAAAATGAACACAAACATTAAAGCAGTAGAACAGCTTGATATATTGATTAAGCGTTATCCTCAGCTTGAAACGATTAAGGAAGATATAAAACAAGCATATGACATTTTGGAGCATTGCTATTCATTAGGCGGTAAGCTGCTTATTGCAGGAAACGGCGGTTCGACGGCTGATTCTGAACATATTGTCGGAGAACTGATGAAAGGCTTTAAGAAACAGAGAAAACTGGATTGTGAACATAGAACAAAGCTTGTGAATGTTAATTCTGAATTAGGTGCTATTCTTGCTGATAATTTGCAAGGCGCATTACCTGCTATTGCATTAGACGGGCATTTAGCTCTGACAACTGCGTATATGAACGATTGTGAGCCAATGCTTTGTTTTGCTCAGCAAGTAAACGGATTTGGCAATTATAATGATGTATTCCTTGGTATTTCTACTTCCGGAAACAGCAGAAATATTTTGTATGCATCGGTTACAGCAAAAGCAAAAGGAATGAAAGTGATTGGTTTGACAGGAGCAAAGGACAGTAAGCTGTCTAAGCTTGCCGATGTTTGTATTAAAGCTCCTGAAACGGATACTTATATGATACAAGAACTGCATTTACCGATATATCATTGTTTATGTTTAATGTTAGAAGAAAGGTATTTTGGTGGCTTTTAATGAAAATTCTTTTGATTTCATTTTCTCACTATCCTACATTGCAAAACTATTTATATCTTCTTAAGAGTAATTTAATAAAAAATAAAATTGAGGTTTTTTCATTAGGTAATAAGAAAATATTAACAACTTATGATACCTTAGATAATAGCTTTTTTGTTGAATGTATTGATAATGCATCACCGACAAGAAGTAATATACAGTTATTTTTTAAGCAATATAAAAAAATATGCTCTATTATAGATAAAATCGATCCTGATGCGATTTTGTTTACATCGAAGCACATATGGAATTTTATGCTAATGTCATATATGAAAAAGAAAAAAAAGAGAATATTTCATGTATTTCACGATCCCATAGGACATACAGGAACTAATGTAAGTAAGGGTGTGGTGATTTACAATAAAATAATATCAAAATATCTAAGCGGTATCATCGTACATTCTGATATTTCTCTTAATAACACTATCAAGTATATCAAGCCTAAATGTAGGGTAAAAAAAGTACCGTTAGGAGAGAAAAAATGGCTGACATATATAAAGCCTGATAAATTTAAAAACAAATTATTGATTTTTGGTAGGATATCAACGTATAAGGGATGTGAATTCATTCCTGTATTGGCTGAAGAGCTTATAAATCAAAAGCTGGACTGTAAGATTGTTGTGGCAGGTAAGGCGCTGGATGATGTAGATGAGAATTTAATTTCCAAAATTCCAAAATATGGGAATATAGAATTCAGAAATGAATTTATCCCTGAACACGAATTGGATGAATATTTTTATTCTACTGATGCAAGTCTTATTTTACATAAATCTATAAGTCAATCTGGAGTAATCATTGATGCATATAGACACGGACATCCTATAATTTGTTTTGATATAGATGGTATTTCTGAATTTATAAACAAGGATACCGCTTTAGTAGCTCCTAGGTTTGATATAAATATTTTAGTGAAGAATATAAAAAAATTATATAATAATTTTGAAAAGTATCGGGAAATGTCAATAAATGCATATAATTATGGAGAGTCTATATTTTCTAAAGACAAAATGGCAGATATGATTTTCACTTTTATTACTGAAATAAACGGAGATAAGAAAAAGTGATCGTATATTATTCAATTCTTGCATCTCTTCTATATTTAGGAGTAATTAAGAAACTATCAGAAAAGTATGGAAAGTCTGAAAATATAATAATATTTCTTTCTGCACTGCTGCTATTATTTTTTGCAGCTATGCGCAGTATTAATATCGGTGCGGATACAGATCAATATTGCAGTCATTTTTTGAAAATTGCGGCTACAGATTGGAAAGACTTTGCAAATTATACTAATGGCTGGTATGGAGATATAGAAACAGGATACAAAATATACAACAAGCTTTTTTCGATTTTTAAAAATCAGCAAACTATAACAATAACAAACAGCATATTGCAAATTGGTTTGATATCTCTTGTAATTATAAAACAGTCCGACAATAAATGGCTGAGTTTTTTTCTATACTTTTCTTTATGTTTTTATCAGACAGCTTTGAATCTTACACCAAGTTCATTTGTATCATATTTCTTGTTTTTATCATTTCCGTATATAAAGGATCAGAAATTGATAAAATTTTTAGTATTTATTGGAGTAGGAACGCTTTTTCATACATCGGCTATATTTTTTATACCTTTATATTTCTTATCTAAAATAAAGATAAACAAGAAAACGGTGGGAATAGCAATTGCGGTTTCGATAATGATTTTTGTATTTTATGAGTATTTTATAAAAATGATTTTAATGATTTTGCCGCAAAAGTATCTGTGGTATATTGATGGTTCAAGGGAACATAAAGGTAATACTGTCGAACTTGCCGTTCTTATTGTACAAATCATTGCGATTGCATTTTGTATATTTCAGTTTAAGAAAGAAAAGCAAATAGAATTGGTAAGGTCTAATCAGTTTGTGGTTTGGTTTTTAATATATGAAGTGTTGTTATATTTATTGTCGATGAAATCGCCTATGTTTTCAAGAGGAGCATTTTTATTTTCACCATATGTTATTATTATTGTGCCTAATATAATCAGTAAGCTCAATAGCCAAAAAAGAAAACTTTATATTACAATTGGTATTGTAATATATGGCACTCTGCTATATATTCTGCGAGTGCATGTAAATAATGTAGGGACTACTATGCCGTATGAGTTTTTTACATAAAAGAAAGGAAAACTTTAATGTTTTTATTGAAAGTTTCACACATACTAGTAACATCACATTCAAAGTTATTGATAATTTTAGGAAAAATACTAGAACGTATCAATTATGTAATTTATGCAAATAGAATTTCAGCCAACGCAATTATAGGAGAAAAAACAAAGTTTATGCACAGTGGGTTGGGTATTACAATTCATGGAAATGCTATTATAGGAAATAACTGTACCATATTTCAAAATGTAACTATTGGTAGTAAATGGAGCGGAGGGGTATGCCTTAGTGAAGCACCGATTATTGGTGATAATGTTATGATTGGCTCTGGAGCTGTTATTATTGGAGATATTAAGATCGGTAATAATGTGATAATTGGTTCAAATGCAGTTGTAATTTCAGATTTACCAGATAATGTAGTTGCTGTTGGTGTACCTGCAAAATATAACAAAATAAAATAATCTTATGATTTCATGAAAAAAAGAGAAAAGGGATGCATTATAATATGATTATAACATTATGGGGTTGGTATGGAAAAGGAAATTATGGCGATGACTATATGCTTTTAATTAATTATAAAAGGATAAAAAAGGTTTTTCCCGATGCTAAAATTCGATTATATGGAAATAAAGAAGAATTAAGAAGATTAGGTGATTTTGATGTAGATATTTATAAAAGAACTGTTCTTAATTTAATTAATGCTGCTTTAGTATCAGATGTTTTTATTTGGGGTGGAGGAAGTGGATTTCCTCATAAAAATAATTTAAAGATTGTTTTGGCTTGTTTTCTTGCGGGTTTATTAAAAATTAGAAAGAAAAAATTTATAATGTTTGGTTTTGGAGTTGGTGAAACTATATTAACCAATAATATTTCAAAATATTTATTTAAATGTTTAATCAGAAGAACAACGTTATTTACTTGCAGGCAACAAAGCATACATAAATATATTAATATTTTAAAATATCCCAATATACATATGGTTTCTGACTTGGTATTTAGTTCAAATATTCTTATTGAAAAAACAGAAAAAAAATATTTTGCATTTTCACTTGCAAATGTTAGTAAAAAAATGCCCGTGCAATTTAAAATAGATTTTATAAATCAAATAAAAAATACAGTTATTCAAGTAAAAACTTTAGGATATCCTATTAAATTTATTTCTTTTTCAAAGGACGATGATCAACTGAATAAAATTATTGCAGATGAAATAGAATGTGAATGCGTACCATATACTTATGCTCCTTTGCAAACGGCTGCATCTCTTAATGATGTTAGATTTTTGATAGCTATGAGATTTCATGCAAATTTAACTGCTTTTAAAATGGGGATTCCAAATTGTTCTATATCTTATAGCGAAAAGTGCAGTGATTTATTTAAACAATTTGAATTAGATAATTTATCTATTAGATTCGGTTGTAGTGTTCAGGAGTATACAGGAATTGTAAAAAACGTAACAAGTGAAGAAATTATTAAAAGAATCAATTTTATTATAAATAATGAGCAAGAAATACAGTTAAAAATAAAAAATTTACTTTCACATTTTAATGAAATGTCCGAGAAAAATTACGAACTGTTATTTAATTGTTTGAAAGGTGAAAATAAGTGAATTGTCAAAGAATAATTCGTAATATCTCCTATAGTTTTCTGGCAAATATAATTTCATTAATTCTTGGAATTTTAGCGACGTTTATTTTTCCTAAATTTTTGAGTGTATCGGGATACGGATATTATCAGCTATATATTTTTTATACCGGTTATCTTCTTATTACTGCACTCGGTTTATCAGACGGTGTTCAGCTAAAAATTGCAGGCAAGGAGTACAAAGATCTTGATTTTGATGAACAAAGTTCTTTGTTTTGGTTTTCGACGACTATACAAGTTATTATTTATGTTGTATTGATGTTTTTGTCAGCTGTGTTTATAAATGAGCCAAATAAGAAATTTACTTTGATTTGTGCGTGTATCGTTGGATTTGTTACACATCCGAGATATTATCTATATACTCTTTTGCAGGGCGTTAATCGTTTGAAAGAGTATTCTCACATTATTATTACTGAACGTTCAATATCTATAGTTATAAGTGTTATAGCATTATTATTAGGATTTGAGAATTACAGATTAATGATCGTGTTTGATGTAATCGGTCGTATTTTTTCATTAATACTTGCTATGAGCTTTTGCAAAGAGATAGTTTACAGAAAAGTAAATTTCAGTAAAAAGGTATTTACCAAATTAATTGGTTACACTTTATCGGGTTCAATGATTTTATTTGCTATGCAAACAAGCGTTATAGTTATCGGAATAAATCGCTATGCTATAGAAAGGCAGTGGGGCATAGAAGAATTCAGCAAAATCTCATTGGCAATTGCTTTGTCAAATATGATATTAAGATGCGTCAATTCTATTTCAGTTGTAATGTTTCCGACATTAAGGATAATCGACAGTAAAAAACTACCGGTAATTTATAAAAACATCAATGCTGTACTTATGTCAACAATATTTTTCTTTATGTGTTTTTTTAAACCGGTTTGTTATTTGATTGGAAAGTGGTTGCCGCAATATGCTGACAGTCTAAAGTATTCTATCCTTCTTTTGCCGATTTGTATTTATGAATGCAAGTATTCGTTACTTATTAATACAAACTTAAAAAATTTAAATAAAGAAAAAATTATAGGAGTAATAAATGCAGTATCTGTTGCAGCTTCAATTATAATTGCATTAATAAGTATTGTAGTTCTAAAAAATATGGAATTTTCAATAATAGGAATTCTTTTTGCACTTAGTATTAGAAGTATGATAGGGGAATGGATCATCGGCAAAATTTTTAATATTAATATTGTATGGAACATTATATCTGAATTTATTTTATCTATTATATTTATTTTTTGCATGTATTATAATAGCGGATTTATTTATATTATGATATATGCAGGAGCGGTTGTTACATATATGCTATTTGAACGAAAAAAGCTTTTAGGTATATTAAAATCAGTAATAGCAAAATCGAATTAGCAATTATATTCGGTATATTTGTAATTTTTATGGAAATAGTTGACATTTGTGGTTAAATGAGCTATAATTAATAAATAATCATGATTATTTATTTTAATTATTTGAGGTGGTTTTATGACAAAAGTAAAAAATAATAAGCTTATAAGTCTGATAATTGCATTTGTTGTATCATTTTCAGTTTTCTCGGTATTTGAAAATGCTACTGTTAATGCAGCTTCGTCACTTGGCAGTGTAATAGACGGCGGTACAGTGATAAGCGCAGGGAATTATCTTCTTTCTCCTAATGGCGTCTATAAAGCAGTTATGCAAACAGACGGAAATTTCGTTATTTATAAAAACGGTAATTTAATATGGTGCACGGCAACACATACATCTGCATTTCCTTCATATTATGCTGCAATGCAAACAGATGGAAATTTTGTGATTTACGGACAAAATGGTACATCTAAAACAGCAGTATGGGCCTCCCAAACATGCAAAGGAGCAGTATCAGGATATAAATATCAGCTTCGCTTAAATAATTCTGGCAGACTGGATATAATAAATACTAAAAATTCAAGTGCTTTAATTTGGAATAATACAAGCCAGATAAATTATATAAGAAATTTATATGTGGGAGATACAATGCTTTCACCTAACGGTAAATATAAGGCACAATTGCAGACGGACGGAAATTTTGTTATATATGATATTTCAACATCATCTGCAAAACCAATATGGAATAGCAGAACATTTATTTCTGATTCACCGTTGAGAGCAACTAAAGGTACATCTGTAAAAATGCAGCAGGATGGACATTTAGTTATATATGACAGTTCCAATAAAGCAATATGGTATTCTAAAACAGCAGTAGGAGCACAATCCGGTTATGTGTATAAGCTGATACTTACAGACAACGGAACGCTTGAAATTCGTAAGTGTAATAAGAATAAGTTTGGTTTTCTTGATACATTATGGACAAGCAATAAGTTGTATGACTGGCCGGTTCCCGGTTATACAAATATAACAAGTTATTATGGTAATAGAAACGGAACTATGCATAACGGTATTGATATATCCTCTTCAGGAATCTCAGGCAAGCCGATAATTGCAGCAAAGGCAGGAAAGGTAATAGAGGTCTGCACTTCATGTACACATAATTACGGTAAAAATTATTCATGCGGCTGCGGCGGAGGATATGGAAACTATGTTGTAATAGAGCATTATGACAAAACAAGAACTAGATATGCTCATTGTTCGACAGTAAATGTTTCGTTAAATCAGTATGTTTATAACGGACAGAAAGTAGCGACAGTAGGATCTACAGGACATTCAACCGGAGCACATCTTCATTTTGAAGTTTATTTAAACGCAACTACAAGGACAGATCCTATGGCTCAATCATATACTGTTAATTCTAAATAATAAGTTGCATATGCAGCAAAAGCAGACGTTGAGTACAAGCGTCTGCTTTTTTATAATACATAATTAAATTTATATTTTACACTCATCTATTTTAAATCTCATATAAGTACCCTATAAATTATATTTATATTATAGATTTGACATTTATAACCAATCATTGTATAATAATATAAAATAATAATATTGGAGGATTTATTTTATGAAAAAAAGAATTATTTCTGCTTTAGTTACAGGCTTGTTTATGCTCAGTACAGCAGTTATAACGACACCAAGTACAATTTCACCGTTATCAAATACTGCCAGTGCAGCTGTGTATGGAAATTGGACTTACGACAATTTGTCTGACGGAACAATTCGTGTAACCGATTATTCAGTTAATAATGTTTCAACATTGACAATCCCACGCACCATAAGCGGTAAGACAGTTACAGAAATTGGCGGAGGATTTTTGTCAGGTAATAGGAATATTACTAAGGTTAACCTTCCATATGATTTAAAGACCATTCATTTTGGTGCATTCAGAGATTGCAGTAATTTATCATATGTTACATTTTCAAATACATCTACATTGTTAGACGTAAAATATACTTCATTTTTTGGAACACCATATTTGGATGACCCGAATTTAGATAATCCTACAACATCTACAGTTGTACTTGGAAAGGTTTTAATAAGTTACCATAATACAAATGCCAATCAAAATGTAACAATTGAAAGCTTTGGAGCAAAGGCAATCGGTTCATGTGTATTTTTTGGCAAGTCTAATATTAAGTCACTTAATTTAAAAAATGTGGTAAGAATTTGTGAGTATGGTGTTTTTGGCTGTAGTGGTTTGACTACGATCACTAATTCAGAAAGCCTAAATGATGTCAGTGATGCAGCATTTAGTAGTTCGGATTTGGTTAGATTTAAAGGAACAGATTTTGAAGAAGATTTAGTTTCTCTAAAAGCAAGAACTTTATTAAAACAATGGGGTATAACTCCAAATTATAATATGGATAATTTGCAAAAATATACTATGGTTCAGAAAATTGCAGAAAAATTTAAAACTTACTATACATATGATTCCAGTATTCCCTATGCAGAACAAGAATCAGCTGCTTCTTTAATTTTTGGTAAAGGAACATGTAAAGGAATATCATTATCGTTTTGGACATTATTAAAACAAGCCGGTTTTAAGGCAGATGATTTAAGAGGCTGCGGTAATTTTGCTCATGCATGGAATATAATTAAAATCTACGACAAGTGGTATTATCTTGATATGACCAGCTATATTTGCGGTGATACCGGCAGATTTTTAATAAATTCATCGGAACTGATTGCCCATGACTCTAGTGCTACAAATGGTTTTTCAGTATGTTATTGTGATAAAACAGATGGTTCAAATAGAGATAGTTCTTTCAATTTTTATATTTGTACTGCTATAAGAGGCGATTTAAACGGAGATGGATATGTAAACTCAACAGATAAAAACTTATTAAAAAATTATTTATCAAATGGTACAATTTCTCCAAGCACTAATATTGTTAATGCAGATTTAAATCGTGATGCAAAGGTTGATTTTGAAGATTTAGCTCTTTTTGCATAAAATTAGAAATCAAATCTTAGCAGGATAATAAATACTTATTCTATTTTGAGCCGAACGTGATCATATTACTCATTTAATTAGTTTCTATAGGTATATATAAATGAATTTTGGAGAACCTTATAATAGAAACTTTAATATTTAGGAGAGTAAAAATGAAACGTGACGAACTGATTCTACAAGTGAAAGAAAAGTATGCGAGTATTGCATCTGCTGAAAGTCAACAGCACTTTCATGATACAACAACAGAAATAACAGCAGAAGCTTATTACGAAAAACTGCTTCAATCTGTAATTAATGAAATTTCAAATGGGACTTTTGATAATGTGCGTTCTGCCGACGAGATTGTCAATAAAGTTGCCGCTGACAAATCAATACTTTCTAATTGGCATTAAAAATCAGGAGCGTAATAACGCTCCTGATTTTTATCTATCATTACCGCACTTATGACGATTACCCGATTGTTTTTTATTATTTTTGCTTTCTCCGTCTAATGCACTTTCGGCCATCGTATGACCGCCTTTTGCTTTTAATTTTCTTATAGGTTTTGGATCAAGCTGTGAATCTTTTGCCATTTTTCTCAACTCCTTTTCCTTATTATATCCTCATCGTTATAAGAAATACTAATTATTATTTTATAATTTGAGTCTATAAGAATCTTATGACAAATATTTTATAATATTTTTTAATATATAAAATTGCCCACAGGTTTAAGCCTGTGGGCAGCAAAATTATTTGATTACTTGCATAAGTAAGATTTAAATTATTCATCTATTGCAGGTGCAGAAGGTTCAACATAATAGGTGATTTTTACATCCTTGCCGACAAGCCATTGATTTAAAAGTACTAAGTCGGAAATTTCAATGAATCCGTCACCGTTTGTATCAGCAGGACTTGACTGAGGCAATTGAATACCGTCTGTCGATAGTACATTAATTAATGTTCTTTGCAATGCAATAGAATCGAATATATTAACTTTTTTATCACTGTTTACATCACCGGGAATGAAGTCAATATCAGGCTCTATACCTTTATATTCATAATTTCTCCAGTCAGGAAGTTCGTCCAATGTAATGCAGTAATCACTTAGATAAATTTCTTTAAGTGTATCATAATTATTCTTGTTTTCACCGGTAAGGAAATTATCCGAACCGTTATCATACCAAATACAGAAATACAGCCAATGAGCCTTTTCAACAAGCATATTTTCTAGACTTGGAACCGTATCATTTTCAGGCATAGCTACAAGCTTTGTATTGTTTGTAAGATCCACAAGTTTATAGAACGTATCAGAAATAGCGTCTTCATTAGGACAATCGGAAAGACCGTCAGTTCTGTTGTATATACAATTGTATTTATCAAAACCTACCATGTCAACCCATTCGTCGCCGGGATACCATTCAGGTGATGAAGAATAAGTATAGCTGTTGAATTCCCATATAAGATTGTGAAGACCATATTTTTCGGTAAGGGTTGTATGGAGCTGTTTCCATAAAGCTTTGTATGCTACCGCACCGTCCTGACCCCACCAGAACCAAGCAGCTCCCGGATTTCCTTCAGCTTCGTGGTATGGTCTGAATATTATGGGCACACCCGCTTCCTGAATCTTAAGGAGCTGTTCGGCAAGATTGTCAATTGCCAGCATAACATATTCGTATTCTTTAGTTCCTTCAACAACAGCGTTTTCAACGCTGAACGAACTGTTTGGCTTATAGCTTGCAACACTCCAGTCAACCGGTTCACCGACTTCATAGTTAGTAAAGTCTGTAGGCAGATTTATGTGCCAGCAAACTGTAGGGATACCGTTTCGTTCGTTTGCCCATTCAATAATTCTTTCGGTTGTTCCGTCGTCCCAGCCATAGAGAGGATTATAGTTCATCATATCAAATCCTCTGATTGCAGGATAAACTCCGAAATTTTTCTTTATCCATTCAAATTCAGATTCATAACCTAAAAGATCATCGCCGTCATATCCGGCAGGCTCATCTTTCGTATGACCGTTTCCATAAATTTCCTGTTGACCTGATATAATATGCTTTCCGTACATATCACAGAGGTAATTCATAAGTCCCTGAGTTTCTTTGGTAGCATTAGGGTCAGAAAGAGTAGGTTTTATATTCAGTTCGGGCATCTTAGCTTCAGATACTGTGATAGTATCGTATGCCGCATATCCGTATTGCGGAAGTATCTGAATTGTATTTTCACCCTTGTTTAGTCTGAACATTCCAAAGCTTTTATCCGTCCATGTATCGGCATATGGAAAACCGATCATAGTATTCTTTCCGTTAATTGAAATAGTCTGCATTCTCGGTTCATTCTTATCAAGAATCTGTACATATCTTGTAGAAATGTCATACATTCCGTCTTCCGGAGCATTAACAGTAAATTCCATACTTCCGTTAGTGAGGTAAACAAATCCTTCACCCGAATATCCGGGAAGCTGGGTATTGTATATAGATGTCCATACCGTAAGATCCTTTAAAGTCAGGTCTTCGCATTCACTTTGGAAAATAACATTAGATTCGCTTTCTTCTGCGCTGGTCGGAACAGTAAATACACATGCTGTTGCTGTCATAGTGGCAGCACTAAACAATGAAAGTATTTTTTTCAATTTTTTAATCATATTACATTCCTCCTCATAATTATTTATATAAATTTATTTTACTATACTATTTTAAAAAAGTCAATAAATAATATATAATTTCTTGTATAGCAAAAAAATATTTGTGCATATTTAACAAAAATCAGGGTAATATATAGATTACCCTGAAAAAGTATTTATAGTATAGTTTCAGCACTGGCAATTTTAACGGCAAGACAAAAAATTTCCATAGCTTTTTTAAGTTCGTCAACTGAAGGATATGTCGGAGCAATTCTGATATTTCTGTCATCCGGATCTTTACCATAAGGATAAGTAGCTCCGGCACCTGTCAGTGTTACGCCGGCATTCTTACAAAGAGCAACAATTCTCTTAGCACAACCGGGAAGTGAATCAAATGATATAAAATATCCGCCTTCCGGCTTAGTCCAACTACCGATTCCCAAAGGAGCTATTTCCTTTTCCAAAGCTTCCGTGACAGCATTGAATTTTGGTACTAATAGTTCTTTATGTTTATTCATATGTTTAATAAGACCTTCATAGCTTCCGAAATATTTGGCATGTCTGAATTGATTTATTTTGTCATAACCAATAGTTCTCATATTCATGACTTTTGTCAGATCAGCTATATTGCCCTTACTTGTTCCTAAAACTGCAACACCTGATCCGGCAAAAGTAATTTTGGAGGTTGAACCAAAAATATATACCATATCGTCATTATGATTTTTCTTACATTCGTCCATAATATTGAGAAGTATTCTTGGTGAATCAACAAGATGATGAATACAATAAGCATTATCCCAGAATATTCTGAAATCTGAAGCTTTAGGCTTAAGAGCTGCAAAGCGTTTTACAGTTTCGTCGCTGTAAACATATCCTGTAGGATTGGAGTATTGAGGAACACACCATATACCTTTTATTGTTTCGTCTTCAGAAACTAATTTTTCAATTAAATCCATATCCGGACCGGTTTCAGAAGTCGGAATGTTAATCATTTCAATTCCAAAAGTTTCACAAATTGAAAAATGTCTGTCATAACCCGGAACAGGGCATAGGAATTTAATTTTTTCTTGTTTATGCCATGGAGTATTTCCGCATACGCCTTTGAGGTATGAAGTAGAAATTATATCATACATTATATTAAGGCTTGCATTTCCGCAGACAATTATTTCATCTTCTGAAACTCCAAGCATTTTAGAAAAAATTGTTTTTGCTTCCGGGATACCGTCAAGAAGACCGTAATTTCTATAGTCATCACCATTTAAACCAATAAGTTTGCTGTTACTGTTTAAGGTATCAAGCATATCCATACTAAGTTCTAATTGCTCCGGAGACGGCTTACCTCTTGCCATATTCAAGTTAAGATTCATTGCCTTAAATTTGTCATATTCATTGTCCCATTGACATTTCATGGCAGCAAGCTTATTTTTATCCATGTCTTTAAATCCCATGTAAATCTACTCCTTATTAATCCTATTTAAACTGTACTTTTAAATTATAACATAAAAACTGTAATTTTGCAATAGATAACAGATATGTAAAATTATAAAAATTATTGTACTATGCGGATTATTAATTTTACATCCTCGTTTGTATCAACCATGATAGCATTATTTCTGCTAAGAGCAAGTGTTTGGTGGAAATCGTAGAAAGGTATAGAAACATCATAAAAAAGCTCGGTTATTCACCGAGCCTTAATCAATTTATACAATAGGCTGTAAAGTTTTTTCGTCAGCATCAGAATCGGTATTTATTTCTTTAGATGAATCTTCTTCGGGAATCCATGCCTTTCCGAAATTAACTTCACGAAACAGCGAAGCCAATCCGGTTATCTGCTTAAGACGCATAATTTCATCCCTATCCATACCAAGATGTTTTGAAATCCATGCGTCTGATCTTCCTAGATCATGTAACTCCCGTACAATGTTACTCATAAGATCAACATCATGTGATCCTCTTGCTCTATTATGACGTATTGTACTGGCCATTCTTTGTGCTAAAGGTTTATCAATTACAGAAACAGGAAGTAAGCCTTTTTCACGTTCATATATATCCTTATGTTCCAGCATAACCCTGTATCGATGAAATCCGTCAACGATTACATATAAATCATCTTTAGAAGAATAATAACAAACAACCGGCATAGTATAACCATCTTCCTTTATACTGTCATAAAGAAGCTTTAATTCCGGTGGTGCAACTGCATTCGGATTATATGTATTAGGTATAATTTTTTCGATCGGCACAGGTTTTACATGATAAATAGGACTTGTAAATTCCAATAATTAAACCTCCAAACTTTTATACTTTCTTTTAATTCGTTCTATACGATCTCTTTGTTTTTTTGTTTCGGCAAAGCCCATAGATCTACAGACATGGTCATTTTTCAGAATACAGATACACATTCTCTTCCAACTGGGTAATTCTTTTATTGAAAAAATATCATCCGTATGATCGGGAATTTTTCCGACAAATATAATTCTTGACTTTTTGTCAAGAGTATAGTTAGATACACCGTTTCTTTTAATTTTATATCCTTTTTCAGTCAACTCACGAATAGTTTCTTCAGATAGCCCTCCGCCTGTTTCATGCCAAAACTTTATGGAGGTTTTAAATTTTTCAATGTAACCTTTTCTCATTCTTTTCGGAAGTGTACTGAGAAGAAATTCAGTATATGATTTCCAGGTATGACCTTCGGGTAATTTAATATTTCTGTATGCCATAGCGGTAGTCCTGCCGTATATAGAAGTAAAATTTACTCCTTGTACACGCCCCAGAAGCTTGACCCATGTAATAGGTTCTAATACCCTATACAAATGCAGACTATCCTTAGCATAATCATTAAAAGGTGAAGCGACACGCATTTGTTCAGGCTTTAAACCTGCCTTATAATACAAATCATAAAGCGGATTATATTCATAGTTGAATTTATAGTTTGCTGTCCATATATCATTTACAGTCCAGTCATACAATGGTGAACAGCACCAAACATCCTTAAACATTTTCGAGATCCAACAAGTTCCGTTGTAACCGTATTTTTTATTTACGATAGCGCTATACCTCTGTAACGATTCCGAAGTCCTGATACCTAAAAGGCAAACTGTTTTACCTCCGCCGTGAATCTCCTTGTACCATCTGCCGAATTGTTTTGCAAGATTTTCCTGATGCATTTTATATTTATAATAATAAAATGGATTGTTCTGCAAATTAATAACATAAGGTTTGTCCGGCATTGGTCTGACCCAGATATCCTCTTTTGTATCATCCCATGGATACCAGTACATTTCATAACTGCTGAGTGCCGTTCTTGTTGCCATAGGCAGGCAAACCCAGTACGGTTCAATACGATCAAGATTTTTTTCAAATACTTTTTCAACATATTTAGTTGTAACGGAATACTGTGCTTCAAAATCCTGATGAAAAACACCGAGTTTTTTTTGAATATTGTGCTTTTCCATATAGTCAAGAACAAGATTTAATAGAAGTCCGCTGTCTTTTCCACCGCTGAATGATACATAGATATTTTCAAATTCCTGAAAAATATATTCCATACGGTTTTGAAATGCTTCAAATACATCTATATCAAGATATTTTCGTATCAACTGTGCCACCTTCCTTTTGTTCATTATACTACAAATGTAGACAAATTTCAAGTTTTTTCCAATTTTAATAGTATTAAATTGTTGAACTTTGTAAACTACTAGTATATAATGCGAGGCATTTGCTGAAATACAATTTAGATTATATTAAAAAAATATTACAAGACTATCGGTATCTTGTATAAGAACAGATAATCATTATTGTGCATAATATAGAAATTTGCAAGGTCTACTTGACTTGGAGCTTACTGTAGGTATTATAATAAAAATAGAAAAACACAAACGAGGTGGATAATATGACTATAAAAGAAGTCAGTGAAAAATACGATATTTCTCAGGATACGCTCCGTTATTATGAACGTGTTGGTATGATACCGCTTGTTACTCGAACAACAGGCGGAATCCGTGATTATCAGAAGGAAGATCTAGCTTGGGTAGAACTTGCAAAATGCATGCGCAGTGCCGGACTACCTGTGGAGGCAATGATTGAATATGTTAAGCTGACGCAGGAGGGTTACTCTACTATTCCGGCCAGATTTCAACTTCTGACAGAACAAAAAGAAGCTTTAATGAAACAACGAGCAAAAATTGATGCAACATTAGAACGTCTCAATTATAAAATCGGACGTTATGAGATTGCAATGGAAACAGGAGTTTTGACATGGGATGAATAAGAATATATAGAAAGTTGTTAAATAAAAAAGGAAGTCATATGACTTCCTTTTTATATTATACAGTAACAAGTACAGCTATTAATTATTTGGATTTTGTATATATGCACAAAACAACCAATATAATTTATTGCAATTAGTAGAAAGTTAAAATATTATGGAATAAATTAACTGGAAACTATTGTAAAATAATTTTATATCCTGTATAATTACAATAAACAAAACAAGCTGTTTAATAATTATTTTTATAACGTAATATTATAAAAAATAATAGTAAAACAGCAAGATTGTTTTAAATTGAAAGATGGGGTGTTGACAATGATATAAGAAGTTATCAGCAGGTGGCATAAATGAAGTGTATTTGCAAAATATGTTTGTTATACACTGTTTAACTGAGTTTAAAATACAGAAAGGATGTTATTATGAAAAAGAAATTATTTAAACGATTTATTAATGTTTTAACAGTTGGTACGTTAACCGCATCATTATTTACCGGAACTTTTATGGTACATGCGGATATTGCAGACAGCGGAAATAATATTGTTACTGAATGCACACAAATAAGTAATTTAAAAACTGCTGCATTAAACGAATATAAAACCGGTAGTTACAATAATTCCAGTATTCCGACAGATTATAAGGTTTTATTTGTTGAATGTAAGAGTATTAAAACAAGTAAAAAAACATATAATACTACATCTGTTGAAGACACTATTTTTAATGAAGCAGTTAAAAATTTTGAGGATTCAGTTGAATCATTTTCTAAGTATAATGTAAATATTATTGCTGATAAAAAATATATTAATGATACTATTAACTGTACCGGTTCATATGTTACGTATGAAAATGTAAAAAGTTATCTTGCTGACTTTGCACCTTATGGATATTATGATGCTGTTTTTATTTGCGGAGCAGTAAGTGAATTTACGCTTGGTGTAACAAGCAAAGCTCAATTTAACGGAGATACCGGTTATGGTTATACTTACGTTACGATCTGTACATCTAATGACCAAAATAGTGTAAATAAGGGTACTAAAACATCATATCCTTATTTAACTACTACAAATGTAGCTATTCATGAATGGCTTCATACTCTTGAATCATACAGAGATTTAGGAATTTCATATCCTAATACTCATGGTTATTTGGAAGATTATACAGAAGCATCAGCTGCATCATATTCCACCTTATCTGACAACGATGATGATTGTTACTATTGTGACTATGAAGATATATTCGGACATTCATCGGAAGATATCAGTACTGAAGATAATATAACAGCTTATGCAAGTACAAGTAATTATTCAAATAATTATTACAGATGGCCGGTTTATCAAACTACAGGTATAGAAGCAAGGTTAACAAATTTTTACAAAGCTGTATTAAGAGGAGAAATTTATGACATTAGTGATGCAAGAAATGTAGGTATGTTCCCTAAACTATGGAAACTTAATCCTAGAAAAATGTTTTTAGGAACATATACTTTCAAGCTAAGTAACAATAATAATTATTTCATTAATAATAATGGTTCTCTTTCATATACTTCAGCTTATACAAACGATATAAAATTCCAATGGAATTTAGTTTATGACTTCAAACACGGTAATGTTGCTATTATATCCAATTCGCATTATAAGAGATTTGATATTAATAATCTCAATGTTTCTCCAACTTGTTTAAATATAGGATATTGTACAGGATACAATACAGCTCAAACATTTAAACCGGTTTTAAAATCAGACGGTACATACAAATTCCAGTGTATCATTCCCGGTTATAGTGATTATTATATAAGATTATACGGTTCTTCAAAGGGATTAAGTAATGTTGACTCATATAATAGTTGGGTATTGACCAAAGTAAATGCATATGAAGGCGAATATTATATTAAGAATGTTTCAGCAAATAAATATTTAACAGTAAATGACAAGGCTATGTCTTTATCTGGATTTACAGCTGCTGATAATCAAAAATGGAAATTAAGATATTATAAAGACGGTTTTTATAAGATATCTCCGTCCTCTAATTTATCATTATATTTTGATGTTAATAACAATAGCAATACCGAAGGAAAATCCGTAGCACTGGGTGTTTGGACAGGTTATCCAACAGCTCAGACATGGCAGCTAAAATTAAATTCAGACGGCTCATATTATATTGTTCCTTTAGTTAGTACTACACGTGGACTGACATATAATAATGGTTTTTCTATAACAACTCTTAATAACAATAATAATCAAAAATGGGTGATTGAAAAGGTAAACGGCGGTCAAGAATTATTTGAAGGAAAATATAAAATTAAAAACAGCAAGAATCAATATATAGGATTTTCAGGCAGTAATCTTACTATAGGACAAACAGCCTCCACATGGAATTTTAAATCCTATAAGGATAATTATTATTATATCATGCCTAATGGCTCATCATCTGCTTTATATTGGGACGTTCAAAACAATTACGACTTAGAAAGTAATATAGTCAACTTACACATTTTGACAGGATATAATACTGCGCAGACATGGAAAGTTGTAGTGCAGGATAATGGATCTGTTAAATTGATTCCAATGATTTCATTGACTAGAGGTATGTCATATAAAAATTCAAAATTTGTAATTTCAACTTCATCTGATAGCTGGTATTTAGAAAAGGTTAGTTAATATTTGATTTTTTACTAATAAAAGTAAGTAGCAAAAAAAATGGATACAAGACCTATGGCTTGTATCCATTTTTATTTTATATTATAAAAGAAAAGTCACATAATGAAACAACCCACAGATAAAATCTGTGGGTAATATGATCATAAGTTTTCTTCATAGAGGGATAAAACTTCTTCAAATACTGCATAAAATTTCATTGGTATGTATTTATCTACGTGACATTTTCCAAAATACCATTTTTCAAAATGACAGGCTTTTATAATATCTTCAAAAAATGCATGGATTTCAAGTCTTTGCAGTACATCAACTCCGAGACAGTCTTTTAAAGATGCAGGTGGTTCATGCGTTATAATATAATCAATATCATTATCATATATACTCAGATTATTTATGGATTCAATTATTTCTTCATGAGTAGGCTGTTCCTGAATCCACCAATTTTGAGTTTTACGATAATCGTAATCTTGACTGTGACCACCGCCGAATGCAAATATTTTTTTCCCCTCAATAGTATAAATTTGTCC
>CATKAZ010000120.1 GCA_949745795.1 uncultured Oscillospiraceae bacterium
AATTTTCTTTTCAAGTCTTGATATATAAGACTGCGAAATTCCTATTAAATCAGCAACTTCCTTTTGAGTTTTTTCTTTTCCGTCCAATAGCCCAAATCTCATTTGCATGATCTGCTTTTCACGGCCGCCTAAGGATTCCACAGCCTCACGAAGCATACCTCGTTCCGCTTCCGATTCAATTCCCTTATTTACTACATCTTCATCAGTCCCCAGAATATCGGACAGTAAAAGCTCATTACCGTCCCAGTCAATATTCAGCGGCTCGTCTATAGATATTTCATTTCGATACTGCGAAGATTTACGCAAAAACATCAATATTTCATTTTCAATACATCTTGACGCATATGTTGCAAGCTTTATATTTTTATCCGGTCTGAACGTATTAACAGCCTTTATCAGTCCTATAGTACCGATTGAAATAAGATCCTCTACTCCAGTTCCTGTTGATTCAAATTTTTTAGCGATATAAACTACCAGTCTAAGGTTATGTACTATCAAAGTTTCCCTTGCCTGACTGCTGTTTTCCGCAAGCTCTGCAAATGCCTTAGCTTCTTCTTCCTTTGAAAGCGGCGGAGGAAGAGTGTCCGAACCGTTAATATAGAATACCCCGTCATGAATTGATTTTTTCTTTTTAAAAATAAATAAATACAATTTGAAAAAAAATAATTTAAAACAATTCATGATCTAACAATTCCTTTCTATTCAGCATAATAATTTCGGATTAAAAATGGCAGGCGTATCCTTTGGATTTATCCCTATCAAGGCTTCCGTTTTTCTATTCTTTCCGGTTTCTTCATCAGTAATAATGATTTCTTCAGGGGAAAAAACCGGTATAAGACCATTATTGCCTATAGTTGAATACGGTATAAATCTCAATCCGTATTTTTGGTAAAGATATTCTGCTTTCTCAGGACAGATTTGTTCATCAATATTCCCGATATCAGAGAATTCCTTTTGCGGACAGATTATAACCGGCTTTCCGCTGAAATGATCAATAAGAGAGTTTCCCGTATCAGCCAGCGCTTCCATGGAAGATACTCCGGATTTATGACGTATAATAACCTTATAATGATGGGAAGTGTCACAGCCTCTATCCATTAAACGTCTTACTGTTGTAACTGCAAAATACGCAACGGCAGTAAATAAAACTAAACTAAGCAATGAAAAATCAACATAAAAATATGAGTTATTAAATGCCATAAAGGACGGTTTAAAAGTAGTATACAAAAGCATTACCACTCCGCCGAAAATAAAATTTACTATGTAAAAATACAGAATAAGTTTAAGAGTATGTTTTCTGTCCTTTACTCCGAAAGCCATACCCACTATAACCGCTGCCGCTCCAAGCTTAATTGCCAATGGAATTAAAAAATTACCTATGGGAAGTAAAATAGTCAGTGAAAATAAACTTCCGATTACGGAGGATATAATGCATCTTATAGTTTTAAGCGGAGTATGGGTAAATTTCGCCGTTGCACGCAGCAGAAAATAGTTTACATATATGTTTAAAACTATAAGTACGTCCAGATAAATACTTTTCATAAAACCGCCGCCTTATGTTCGGATATAAATTTATTATAGCTGAAAGGACAGGGGTTTTAAGTCGAAAGCTGTTATGTCAGAATTTTTGTTAAATTGCACAAAAAATCCCGCTTATGAAAAGCGGGATAATTTTATTTAAGAAATAAAAGCCGAAAATGCCTTGTATGTCATATAAACGTCAATTTTGGAAACCGTTTCAAAAGGCGCATGCATTGACAGTACCGGAACTCCGACGTCAATAGTATCAACATTGAGATTTGCAATATAAGCCGCAACAGTACCGCCGCCGCCCATATCAACCTTACCAAGCTCTCCGGTCTGCCAGATAACGTTATTTTTATCAAGAAGTCTGCGGATTTTTCCTACAAATTCGGCTGAAGCGTCTGATGTACCTGATTTGCCCCTTGCACCGGTAAATTTAGTTACAACTACGCCGTAATTTATAAACGCACAGTTTCTCTTGTCCATAACATCAGGGAATGTAGGATCAAATGCCGCATTTACATCGGCAGACATACATTCTGAATTTGAAAGTACAGTTCTTCCTTCTGCTCCGAATTCAGCCGCCAAATCTGCAATGAAATATTTCAGATAAGCAGACTGCAAACCTGTATTGCCGTCACTGCCTGTTTCTTCCTTATCGGTCAGTATTGTAACTGCTGTGTATTTGGGATTCTTGCACTTGACCGTTGCCATTAGCGCAGTATATGCGCATACTCTGTCATCATGACCGTAAGCGCCTATCATACTTCTGTCAAATCCGATATCCTTTGCTTTAAATGCCGGAACAGCTTCAAGCTCAGCTGAAAGAAAATCATCTTCGACAATGCCGTATTTCTCATTTAAAATGCTCATTATATTAAGCTTAACAGCTTCGCTTAAACCGTCTTCCTTAAAAGGTCTTGAACCGATAACGATATTAAGCTCCTCTCCTTTAATACCCTGTGCAAGATTTCTTTTCATCTGATCCTGTGCCAAATGCGGCAGAAGATCGTTTACACAAAATACCGGATCGTCCTCATCTTCACCGATAGTAACAGTTACCTTGCTGCCGTCTGCTTTTACGATCACACCGTGCAGAGCCAGCGGAATAACTGTCCACTGATATTTTTTAATTCCTCCGTAATAATGAGTTTTAAACAGTGCCATTTCAGTATCTTCATATACCGGACACTGCTTCAGATCCAGTCTCGGAGAATCAATATGTGCCGCACAAAGCTTAACGCCCTTCTTTATGTCCTCGCTGCCTATAACAGCCATTATTACAGCCTTGCCTCTGTTGTTTACATAAATCTTATCTCCTGCTTTAAGTCCCATACCCGGCTTAAACTCAACAAATCCATGATCCTTAAGAAGCTTTACTGTATATTCCACTGCTTCCCGTTCGGTTTTTGCAGCGTCTAAAAATTTTTTATATCCTTCACAAAATTTATCGCTTTTTTTAATATCTTCGGTTTTCATCTGAAAAACAGCATTTTTTCTGTGCGACAGCAAAGCTTTTTTCAGTTCTTTACCCTCTGACTTTTCTTTACTCATTGCAGCTTACCTCCAATTGTTAACTTTTATATTTATTATTATAATAATCTTTAATTTTATCCGTAACCTCCCTGGTTACTTCATACAAATTATCAATATCACTGTTATTTTTTATAATAAAATCCGAATTTTGTCTGAAAAATTCTTCCTTAAGCTGTGAATCCATACGATACTGTGCAGATTCACGGCTTATTTTATCTCTTTGCATAATTCTTTCAAGACGCAGATTATCTCGGGAAATAACGGAAATAATCAGTTCACAAAAATCATCGGCACGGCTTTCAAACAGCGTTGGAGCGTCAAGAAGAATAAGCTTATGCCCGTGAGCGGACAGTCTCCTTATAGTTCTCAGTATTTCTGATGTAATATAAGGATATGTAATAGAGTTTAAAAGTTCCAATTTTTTCTTATCTGTAAAAACCAGTCCCGCAAGCTTTGGACGGTCAAGTATCCCATTTTCAAACAAAATATCTTTTCCGAAAAATTCACATATCTCTTTAAGACATGGCTGTCCCTTTTCCATAACCTGCCTGGCTACATGATCTGCATTTATTATTGAAAACCCGTTTTCGGAAAAAATTTTACAAACAGTAGTCTTACCCGAACCTGTCTGACCGGTAAGGCCTACTACCATCACTCCCTCCAGGCTGTTCATACCCTTATCACCTCGAATCCTGCCGCCCTTAAAAGACGATTATATACTGCAAGACCTACGCCGTCCTTTTTAGGCGGTCTTACAAAAATCTTATCAGCATTTAAGTTATCAAGCTCCCTGAGCTTTGCAAAAAAATTGTGTGCCTGCTGACTGCTGTCGCTTCCATACGTCATATATCGACAATTTAATTTGTTTATATCATCATTATCAAATAAAAGACAAAATGTATTACTTCCCTGATTATTGTTTACATATATGCAAAAATCTTCAAATTCACCGTCAATAATTTTTACATCTGCCTGAGGAGAATAATGCTTATATTTCATACCCGGAGAAGGCGCTTCTCTTCCCGCTGCGATATCGTTTAATATTGCGTCGTCAATAATAACATTTTCCACACATTCAAGCAGCATTTCAGCTGTAACCGAACCCGGACGCAATATCCTTACCGTATGTTCGTCATCAAAAGAAATAACCGTAGATTCGACACCGAATTTACTTTCTCCCCCGTCAATAACAGCGGAAATTTTTCCTTTCATATCATTAATAACATGAGCTGCCGAAGTAGGACTGGGATATCCCGAACGGTTTGCAGAAGGCGCTGCAATAGGACCGCTTAAACGAATCAGTTCTCTCATAACCCTATGGGACGGCATTCTTATTCCCACAGTGTCAAGTCCTCCTGAAGTTTCTGCGGGTATAATATCATTTTTAGGTACGATCATAGTAAGCGGACCCGGCCAGAATTTTTCTGCCAGACAATAGAAAATATTCGGTATATCATGTCCCAGCTTTTCAGCCTCTTCGATTTTATATATATGAACTATAAGGGGATTATCTGCCGGTCTCCCCTTTGCTTCAAAAATTTTCTTAACAGCCTCAGGGTTTAAGGCGTCAGCGCCCAGACCGTAAACTGTTTCTGTTGGAATACCGACAACATTTCCTTTTCTTATTAATTTTGATGCAGTTAATATATCTTCCGCTGAATCGTATAGTAATACAGTGTTTTTCATTTTTACTGATTCTGCTGCATAGCAAGCTTTGCCGCCTGATCGGCTGTAGCCAAAGCGTTCAGCACTTCCTCCAAATTTCCGTTTAATATTTCTTCAAGTCTGTATATAGTTAAATTAATTCTATGATCAGTCAACCTGCCCTGAGGATAATTATATGTTCTGATTCTCTCTGAGCGATCTCCGGTACCGACCTGTGTTCTTCTTTCAGACGCAATCTTATCGTTTTGTTCATTTAACAGCATTTCATAAAGACGTGAACGAAGAATTTTCATTGCCTTATCCTTATTTTTAAACTGACTTCTTTCGTCTTGACATTCAACAACACACCCTGTAGGCAGATGAGTAATTCTTACCGCAGATTCTGTTTTGTTAATATGCTGTCCGCCTGCACCGCTGGCTCTGAATACGTCAATTTTAAGATCTGCGGGATTAATTTCAAGTTCCACTTCATCTGCTTCGGCAAGAACAGCAACAGTAACCGTTGAGGTGTGTATTCTTCCCTGAGATTCGGTTTCCGGAACTCTCTGCACACGATGAACGCCGCTTTCATATTTCAGTCTTGAATAAGCTCCTTCGCCTTCAATCGAAAAGCTTATTTCCTTATAACCTCCAAGCTCTGTAGGGTGAGCGTTTAGTATTTCCTGTTTCCACCCCTTCGATTCAGCATACATGGAATACATTCTGTAAAGAGAATTTGCAAACAAAGCGGCTTCTTCTCCTCCAGCACCGCCTCTTATTTCGATAATAACGCTTTTATCGTCATTAGGATCTTTGGGCAGAAGAAGAATAGTAAGTTCATCGGCAAGCTTTTCCATATCTTTTTTAGACTCATCAAATTCCAACTGAACCATTTCCTTAAAATCCTTATCCATACCTCCGGCTTCAAGAAGCTCCTTGGCTTCATTAAAGCTGTTTTCCGCCTTTTCATATTCTCTGTATTTTTCCACGACAGGAGTAAGATTTTTAAATTCTTTCATCAGATCTGTAAAAAGCTTCTGATCGTCTGCAATTCCAGGCTCAGAAAGCTTGTTGCTGAGTTCGTTATATCTTTGTTCCGTTAATCTAACCTTTTCAATCATTTGTATTTCCACCTTTGCTGTTACTGTAATAATAGCTATTGATCTTTACGTATAATTTTTTTTATTTTCTTTTCTATTTTATTTCTCGCAACCATAAATTCATGTCCGCACTTTACACATCTGAGTTTAAAATCCATTCCCGAACGAATAACAAACATTTCATTTCCTCCGCATGGATGACTTTTTTTCATAATGAGTATGTCCTTAGGTTTTATATCCATACATATCTCCATTCTGTCATTCTCCCAGACATAAAAATCATATATACACATTTTATAAAAACGCAATTCTTATTTATTATACCCTATTTTCTTCATCAAGGGAATATTTTCTTTAAATATTTTCAAGAATTTATACAAAAATAATAAAAAATACAAGGAGGTTTTTATGTTTTCAAGAATTACAGGTGAATTTGAACAGATCGAATTTGCGGAATTTGCCGCCAAACACATCCGTGAAACAGTAAGCGGCACAAAAAGAATAACTATTTTTAACAATTCAAATAAATATAACGGACATTTACAAAATCATGAACAAATGAATGCAACACACGGAGATGTTTTTTATCTTTTGCCTACTGCAATAAATTCATACAATTATATTACTGCACAAGTATCCAGATCTGTCAACGACGCTTTGATTCCGGAACCGCTGCTTACACAGTCGGTAAAAATTGAAGTGATTTCCGAAAGTGAAAACAAACACAAAATTTCACAGATACTTCTTTCTGAAGGCGGATATGATATTAAAGTCGATGAAAATTACAGTAATAAAAAATAAAACTGTTTCATATAAATTAATCAAAGCTTTACGGCATACCGCAGCATGTATGCGGTACTGCCCTAAAGCATAACTATCCAAACTGATAATACCGAATTATTTAATACGATATTATCATAAAATTAACGGATAATAATAAAAAACAGATTCAATGAATCGGAAAGGCAAGGAATAAATGAAAAACTATCTACCTGAAGGATGCCTTATAAACACAGCTGAAAACATAAGGCTTACCGGAAGCATTGCCGGACTGCACGAGGCAATGGCATCAGGCAAAATACTTGAAGGGCGGGCAGCTCTTTGCGACAGCGGACATAATATCATTGTTGATCTTCCATGTATAAAAGGAATTATCCCAAGAATAGAAGGAGCAATGGGTATTGAAAACGGTAAAACACGGGATATTGCTTTAATATCTAAAGTTAATAAACCCATTTGCTTTAAAGTCATTTCAATTAATACAGACAGCAATGGAAATGAAACTGCTGTTCTTTCAAGACGTATTGTTCAAGAAGAGTGCAGAAAACAATACATAGAAAATCTTTCTCCGGGTGATATTGTTCCGGCAAAGGTAACACATTTGGAGCAATTCGGGTGCTTTGTAGATATCGGCTGCGGTATTCCGTCCCTAATCCCGATAGACGCTGTTTCAGTATCAAGAATCTCTCACCCATCAGACAGATTTTATCCCGGACAGGATATAAAGGTTATTATAAAAGGTATAGATTCAGACAGAATTTGGCTTTCTCACAAAGAACTTCTCGGTACATGGCAGGAAAATGCCGATATGTTCACAGCCGGTGAAACTGTTTCGGGAATAGTACGCTCCATAGAAGACTATGGTATTTTTATTGAACTTGCACCGAATCTGGCAGGTCTTGCCGAACCCAGAGAAAATGCTGAAATAGGTCAGTATGCAAGTGTTTACATAAAAGCTGTCATACCCGAAAAAATGAAAGTCAAGCTTATTATTGTAGATATTTTTAATGCGGAATACAAACCTTCTCCTCTTAAATATTTCGTAAATGATTCTCATATCTCTCATTGGCGTTATCCTCCGGACTCATCAGATAAGATTATTGAAACCGTTTTTGAATAAATTAAAAGGAGCTTTTATTATAAAGCTCCTTTTACTTAGTTTATTAATGATAATCATTTACATCGAATTCACGGTCTTTAAAATAATATTTTCTATCCTCATCGGTTATTTTCCGTATTACCCGTGCCGGATTGCCCACTGCAACAGAATTATCGGGAATATCGTTAATAACAACACTGCCGGAGCCAATTACACAATTATTTCCAATTGATACTCCGGGATTAATAACGCTGTTTCCGCCAATCCAAACATTATCTCCGATCGTAACAGCTATACCATATTCATATCCTGAATTTCTTGAATCAGGGTGAATAGGATGACCTGCCGTATAAATAGCAACATTAGGTGCAAGGAGAACATTATTTCCGATGGTCACCTTACCTACATCAAGAATAACAGCATTAAAATTTGCATAAAAGTTGTCTCCGACTTCTATATTTTTTCCGTAATCACAATGAAAAGGCGCTCTGACAGTAATGTTTTTTCCTGCTTTGCCGAATATACTGCGTATAAGCCGATCTGCACGTTTCGTTTCCGCAGGATTACAATTATTAAATTCAAAAACTCTAACGGCATTTTCCATACTTTCTTCCGGAAGACCATCCATCCAAGCTTTATAAGGAAGTCCTGCCAGCATACGTTCCTTCTGATTCATATAAATTCTCCTGTATTAAAATTATAACTTTTTCTTTTCTTCTTCTAATGCTTTAATAAGATCGTCAATAGAGTTTATATTATCCTGTTTTTTAGTTACCGGTTTCTTTGCTGCCTGGCTTTGTACTGTCTTTTTCTTAGCCTGAGGCGCCGTTTGCTGTCTTACGGGTTTATGCTGATTAGTATATGAATCCCTTTCCTGTGCAGAAGGGATTTTAAACGAAGTTGTTTTTTCAAAATTCGCCGTAACTTCATTTTTATTATCCTTATTGTTTAAAGCAGCCTTAATTGCAGCCATTTTATGACTTTTATCATTTCCAGCCGATTCCGGAACAAGAGAAGGTCTTCGAGTAACGGGAGCGGACGGTTTTTCATCAACTGCCGCCCTGAATTTTTCAACCGCACTTTCCGATTGCATATTCCTGCCGTCAGAAACATTTTTTTTAGCTGCCGGTTTCATTGAAAAGTTTTCGGCAATTGAAGATTTTTTAGCTTCAAAATCAATATCCGGCTTTCCGCCTGTCAATGGATCGAAAAGCGGATTAGAGGAATTGGCTGATGATTCATTATCATCATTATCTGATTCCGATTTATTAAGAAACATTTCTTCTTCCTCTTCTTTTCCTCTTTTGCGTATGGAAAAAATTTTAAAAATAAGCAATGCAAGAAGAATAACACAAGGAAAAATCATTCCGATTAGTATACCCTTAATCCCTTTAAGAAATCTTATAGCCTTTCCCAAATGCTCACTTTCTGTTGTACATTTTGCAATAACATTTTCCTTAGAAACATCAATAATTTCATTTTGCTTGCTGTCAGAAGCAACACGATAAACAGTACTGTCAGTATTATGAACAACTTCAACAATTCTCATGACATTTTCAACATTCTTGTCCTGTTTAAATAAAATTACATTCCCTTCTGTCAGAACAGTTATTTCACTATCTTCTGCTATTACCGCAGATCCTTTTTTCAACTCCGGCATCATATCAGCAGTATTCATTATATATATATTCTTACCGAATATGCGTCCGGAACTGCTGCTTGAACTGAATATGTAATTTACGCCTACCGTACACAATATACAGGCAATCAGTATAACAGTCAGTACTGCAATAAATATCGAAAATCCTAATCTTTTGCCCTTTGTCATTATTTTTTCCTCCATAATCATTATTAATTTTATTATATCATAATATTTTTGTAATTACAATTTTATTTTCATATTTTTTATAAATTTTTATTTTTATCATACTCTTGACATATTAAAATTTTATGGTAAAATAAATATATAAGCTTTTTTGTATGTAAATAACTCTAATAATATATGCTTGTGTAGCACAGTTGGTAGTGCAGCTCATTCGTAATGAGCAGGTCGCAGGTTCGAGTCCCGTCACAAGCTCCACAAAAAATCCCATAAATACACCGTTCGCAAGTAATTGTGAACGGTGTTTGTTTTTGCTAAAATTACGACTACGACACTTACTACGACAAATGTACCGAAAAACAAATTAAACTGTACTTTCCAACAAATACCTGTTAATTACAGCTTAACTTTTTAATATATTCAATTCATAGCAAGCGTAATGTTAGAATACGTAAAAGTGAAAATTTAAATATTTATAATGAATAAAATATACTTTACATTTGTAAAAATCTATGGTATAATAAAAGTCCAAAAATTTACACAGTAAAAAATATTTATTACACACACAAAGCTCGGTAAATAATATCGGGCTTTGTGTTTTGGAAAGGGTCACATTTGAAATGCGACCCTTTAACTTTCTGTTGAAACATAAAGTCTTTAAACTTCTAAAAATAAAGTCCCCACTTAAATTAAGTGGGGACTTAAAATAAAAAGATGGTAAACAGTCATAAACTGTATTTACATTTTACACTTTATATTTATACAAAAGATAGACATATTGTAAATATTTGATTAATTTTATATTTTATATGTTGATTTTTGTAAATTATTGGTATATAATGTGTTTGTAAGCATGCTTAAAAAATTTAATTTAAGGAGAAATTATTATGAAAAAACTTAAAAAGATTTTAGCAGCAATTACAACTGCCGCAGTTTCAGCAGTATCGCTTTGCAGTATGTTTTCAGCAAGTGCACTAGGGGTAGTGGACGAGGAAACATATCGTATTTATGTAGATGTATCAACAAACTCCGGGCTCAGTGAAGCTTGTCTTAATCTTCGTTATGATCCAATAATAGCTGATGTTTGCAAATGTCGTAAAGGTACGCTTAATAATTCAAGTTCTTTTAGTGCATTAATTGATCCAAAGATCGGTTATTATGGTATAGATGTGTATTATGATGCAAATAGTAATCTTACTGCTGCAGGAACACTTGGAGTAATTACAATGATAGCTCCAAGCAGTATTAATAGTATTTTTGATGTAGTAGACCTTAATATTGATTATTTATGTAATACAGCTGGAACATTTTTACCGACAAGCAGAATAAGAATAAACGAAGTAATGGTAGGGGATGTAAATCAGGATGGAAAAGTAAATTCCGCTGATGCTACACTACTCAATAATTATTTAAATGGTAAAGCTTCTTTAAGCGGAAATGCATTAAGAGCAGCTGATACAACTGGAGATTTTGGTGTAAACAAAGATGATCTTACACATTTAAATGATTATTTAAATGGAACAATTAAATATTTTGATGCGTGAAATAAAACAAAAAAAGCGGCAAGGAGTAATCCTGCCGCTTGTATTTATGTAAAAAAATAGAGCGAGTTATTTCTAAACCTTTCATTCTTTCATTTTTTTCAAATCATCTTTTATACTATAGTCTGATAAATTCACACCCCTTTTTCTTAGTACTGATGATTGCCATGTAAAGCTAAAAATTGTCACAGCTAGAATAAACACAGATTCCCAAAATGAAGGTATATCTATCCCAATTATTTGCATTAAAATATCCTCTATGTCAAATATATAACTTATATCGCCTGATTTGATAAATAACCCCTTATTTATCAAATCAAATAAATTTAAAACTAAATCTACTGAACCAATATACGCTAGGCACAATAGTACTGCACTATATTTTAAATATGTACTTAAAACACCTCCAACAATAACACCTATCTGTTTTCTTTCTCCAAGATTCTCCTGTTGTTCCATCATTAAAAAAATCGGCGATTTTTTCCCATTTGATATATTGACATTTTTCACCAATTATTCTATAATTAAAATATAATATTAAAGAAAGAGGTAAAAATAATGCAGGAAATTAAAGAGCCTTCAAAAGAAATAAAAGAATTATGTACAAAACTTGGTAATGATTATGATATCCAAATCTATGATCTAGAAGAAGTAATATATCGTGATTTAGGTAGTGGATACAGTATTGAAATCGGCGAATTAGAAAATTACCCAAGTATCATGAATGCATCAATATATGTTTGGCATATTGCAACATCAAAAATTATTGATACAATTAATAACATCAATTCTTTTGAAACCCTTAAACAAACTCTTTCTGAAGTTACTGAAAAATACTCTTAAGCTCAATATACCAAAGCGTTATAGCAGGCATATGAATGTTTTAAGCAACGATAACTATTGACTTATTCTATAAAAAAAACGGGATTGAAGAATGCTCAAAATGCGGAAAATTAAGTCAAGAAGTTTTAGAACAAGGCTATGAGGCTTGCAAAAAAATGTAAGCCGTGGTAATCAATAATACCACAACAACTAAAATAAATGATCCTCCTATCCCCGACACGGTCGGGGAATTTTTTATGTTCTAAATTGATAAACAGAAGAATAATGATTGACATATTTTAATATATAATATATAATTATAGGTGAAAGGAGTTGTTTTATATGAGTACTAGAGAATATGTAAACCATATCCTTGACGGATTAAGTGAAGAACAATTGCAAGGATTAGTAATGCTTCTAAACGGCTTTAGTCATTCTGATGATATACCTAATAATGAAACTCTAACAGTTATGAACGATGTTAATAATAACAAAAATCTTAGCAGAGAATTCCATTCAGTTGCTGAACTAATGGAGGATTTAAATGCTGACGATTAGATACCATAATTCCTTTAAAAAAGATTATAAAAAAATATTGAAACGCCATTTAAATATTCACGATATGGAAACTGTAATCGATATGCTTGCAAATGAACAACCTCTTCCAGAAAAGTACAAAGATCATGCATTAACTGGTAATTGGAAAGGTTTTAGAGAATGTCACATTCAACCAGATTGGCTATTGATTTACAAAATTCAAAATGATTCACTTATTCTGACA
>CATKAZ010000121.1 GCA_949745795.1 uncultured Oscillospiraceae bacterium
ATTTCGAGTCAGTCCCGTTATGACCACTTCGATACCACTCCATAACAATATTATAACATAAAGTGAAAAAAAAATCAAGAATTTTTTTCTTTTCTATTGACTATAACTGTACTACATGATATAATACGATATAGAAAATTAATTAACAAAGAAGGTAGGAAATGAAGGAAGATACAAAAAGGTCAAATAGTACTATATTTTGGCTTTTAATAATGATAGTTTTGTTACTTATTATCGCATTTGGCATTACATTACTTACTAAAAGCAATGAAACAACTGTTATAACTGATAATATTGAAATATCTGCCTCAAGTGAGTATGAAATGGAAAGTATTTCGTCAGAATCTGAAATATCTGTGACGGATACGTCAGATGAATCGGCAACAGAACATTTCGACGGACTAAATATATATGATTCTGAAATTTATAGTGATAAAGCATTGCTTATGAGTATTGACGGAAATGAACTTTATAGTAAAAACGGAGAAGAACAGATGTATCCGGCATCTCTTACTAAAATTATGACGGCTGTTATTGCACTGGAAAATATAAATTATCTTGATGAAAGCGTTGTAATTCCGGGAGATATATTTGAATATATTGAGTCTGAGGAAGCTGCAACGGCTGGATTTTCAGCTTATGAAAGTGTGACATATAAAGATTTGCTTTATGGTGCACTTTTGTCTTCAGGGGCAGAATGCTGTCTTACTTTAGCAGATTATCTAGGCGGTTCCGAAGAAATGTTTGTTCAGATGATGAATGAAAAAGCAGCAGAACTCGGTATGGAAAATACACATTTTACTAATGTTATCGGATTGCATAATTATGAACATTATTCATCTGCTGAAGATATTGCAAAACTTTTGATTTATGCTCTTGATAATGATGAGTTTCGTGATATATTTACCAGCAAAAGTTATTATACTGAAACAGATTATCAACCATATGGAGTTACACTCAGCAGTACTATGTTTTCGGAACTTAATACTGAATATTTTACAGGAGGAGCATTTTTAGGCGGAAAAACCGGATATACCAGTGAAGCAGGGTATTGCCTTGCATCGTTGGCGAGGGTAAACGGAAAAGAATATATATTGATTACTGCCGGTGCGGAAGATTCAGATTATATGGGTTCGCAGCGTATAGCAGATGCAGTTAATATTTATGAAGCATTAGCGGAAAATACGTAATTTAAAAGCGGATTTACCGCTTTTTATTTTTGCAGTAATAAGAATTGTATAAAGTACGGCAATACCGTACTTTTTTATCTGTTATCGATTTTTTCCGGATACATATCGTGATTAAAAAGTCTGTTTTCGGCAAGCTTTTCCCATTTTGTATCGGGTCTGCCGTAATTGCAGTAAGGATCAATTGAGATGCCGCCTCTTGGAGTAAATTTACCCCATACCTCAATATATTTTGGATTCATCAGATTTATTAAATCTTTCATAATTTTATTTACACAATCTTCATGAAAATCACCATGATTGCGGTAACTGAAAAGATACAGCTTGAGGGATTTACTTTCTACCATTTTTACGTCCGGAATGTAGGAAATGTAGATCGCTGCAAAATCCGGCTGACCGGTAATAGGGCATAAGCTTGTAAATTCCGGACAATTAAATTTGACAAAATAGTCATTTTCCTGATGTTTGTTTTCAAAGGTTTCAAGTACTTCCGGAGCATAATTATCAGGATATTTAGTTTGCTGATTACCTAATAGGGTTAAGTTTTCTTTTTTTCTATTTTCCATTTTTTCACCTCATTGCAGGATCTTCAATACCGTTTAATTTAAAAGCATTTGCACGGTCAATACATGTGCCGCACTTACCGCACGGTTTATCTCCGCCTTCATAGCAGCTCCATGTAAGTTCATAAGGAACATTTAATTCAAGACCGATTTTTACAACATCTGCTTTTGTCATATTAACAAATGGCGCTTCGATATTAAGCTGTTTTCCGCTGCCCTCATATACAGCCGTATTCATAGCGTTGTTGAAAGCAGATGAGCAGTCCGGATAAGCATTGCCGGCAGCATCGTCAGCATGAGCGCCGTAATAAATTACACTGCACTTCCTTGACAATGCAATTGCCGCCGCAGAAGAAATAAACAATCCGTTGCGGAAAGGAACATAAGTTGAAACAGGAGAACCATTGGTTTTTTCAAGCTGCTCTGCATATGATTCATGAGGAATATCTTCATTAGAACCTTTAAGTAAAGAACAATTAGAAAATTTAAAAATCAGTGATAAGTCCAGATCGATTTTTTCAATTCCATAGTATTGTACAATTGCTTTTGCAGCTTCGATTTCTTTCGTATGCTTTTGACCGTATGTTATGGATAATGCAATAACATTTTCTTTTCCGTATTTTGAAACGGCAAGTCCAAGACAAGTAGTACTGTCAATGCCGCCGCTGAATAATACAAGCGCTTTCATTTTAAAACTCCTTTACTTTATCTGCATAAAAAATCTGTTTTGCAAGGCTGTGTCAGTTTTAAATTTTCCTCTGAGGGTTGTTGACTTTGTATATGAACTTCCGTTTTTAATACCTCTTGCAGTCATGCATGAATGCTTGCCCTCAATATAAACAGCAACGTTCTGCGAACCGGAAGCCATGGAAATTATTTCAGCAATATCAGTACCCAGCTTTTCCTGAAGCTGTAAGCGTCTTGCCGCCATATCCGCAATACGTGCAATCTTTGAAAGACCGAGAACCTTTCCGTCAGGAATGTATGCAACAGAAACTTTCATGTCATACATAAGGGCAAGATGATGTTCGCAGTATGAAAAAACTTCTATGTCCTTTACAATTACCATATCATCATTTTCGGAATTAGTCAATTCAAAGGTTTTGCTGAACATATCTGCGATTTCACGGTTTGTATAATTCATTCCCTCAAAAACTTCTTCATACATTTTTGCAACACGTTCAGGAGTTTCTTTCAGTCCCTCACGTTCCGGATTGTCACCCAGAGCTATAAGGATTCCTTTGATATGTTCCATAATCGCATTTTTGTCAATTGCCATTGCTTACACTCCTCTCTGTTCGGGATTCCATATAAATTTATGAAGCTGAAGCTGAAAATTAATTCCGTTCATTTTATTTATAAGCATGAAATCAACTATTTCACGAGGATCGATCTTTCCGAAAACCGGACTTAAATAAACTGCGCATTTTTTTGTCAGGTGATTTTTTTCAATTATTTCAAGTGCTTTTTTAAGATCTTCATGACTGCCGCAAACAAATTTTACAGTATCATTATCTGTAAGAAAATGATAGTTTTTCATATTCATAAACTGTTCCATACCGCTTGACGGAAGTTTATAATCAAGTGTAAATGAAGGCATTATTTCCATTTTTTTGAATGATGATATGTCTTCGGAACCATTGGTTTCGATTTCAATATCAAGCTCACTTTGGCACAGCAAATCTACAAGCTCGTAAATACCTGTTTGTATTAGCGGTTCTCCGCCTGTCAAAGTAACATTTTTAATACCTGTTTTTTGTATGTAAACAAGGATATCATCAGCGGTCATAATTTCTGCCGGACAGTCATCAAAATTTGCCCACAGTGTATCGCAGTAGGAACAGTTCAGGTTACAGCCTTTAAAACGTATAAAAACTGCCGGCTGACCTGCTTTGCGCCCTTCACCGTTAATACTGACAAATTTTTCGGCAATATAATATCTGAACAAATTTAACCCTCCTCGTACATAGCACAGTTATTCGGAGTTTCATAAACTGTTACATTATGCGGACGGAAACCTCGTTCTTTTAAAATCATGAAAAAATGTCTTGAAAGATTTTCGGCAGTTGGTCTGAACGGTAACTCAACTAATCTGAAACCGTCACGTTTAAGACATTCCACAGTATCGGGCTTAAGGGTATTTTTTTCATAGATTAAAGAGTGGTCGTAATGATCGGCAATGATTTTCAGGGTCTTTTTCAAATCACTGAAGTCCATTATCATTCCTTTATTTTGACCGTTTCTCTGTAAAAATGCGTTTTGAATTGTTACTTCAATTTTCCATCTGTGACCATGAATATTGCTGCATTTGCCTTCATATCCATACAAAAAATGAGCACTGTCAAATGCGGTTTCGGTTTTAAGAAAATACATCTGTTACACTTCCTTTAAAAACAAAAAGGGTATAGAGACATCTATACCCTTAAATTACTTTAAGTTTATAATGTCCTGGTTTTGTTTAAGGACAGGATGGCACAAACGAACTGTCCGTAATTTTATTGTATCACATGCACAGCACTTCGTCAAGATACAGTTTTTGCAGAAATAATGTTATAGTATTCAGAGGTTTTCTTTAAAGTAAATATCATTTTCTTTGCCGGAGCAGTTTTCTTTTCACTGTTCCAAGCAGGTGAATCCTTATAGCATTCAACATTGACAGTATAGATATCATCTGATACGGAAACATTTTTTACAACGGGATACATTGTGTAAATATCGTTATTTTCCGGAACTATATAGCCTTTTTGTTTCTTATCATAAACTATAGAAACATCTCCTACTCCTGAAGTAGTATTTTCAATTTTATCTTCAATACCGAATAGCTTTTCAATTATATATTCAATTTGTGTTTGCGGAATAAGAATTTCTTCTGTTTCTGAATTATGGAATACTTTTATATTCCCGTTAATAATAATTTCCCATACGGAAATATTAATAAGCTCCTCTGCCGAAATATCGGTAACGCTTTCAAAGTCATTAACTTCTGTTTCCACTAAAGGGTATATAACCTTTTGTACTTCGGATTTTAACATGTTTTCTTTTTCCTGTTTGTCGGCAGGAGTCATTTCCAAGCGTTCAAGACAGTAAATTGCAGAACTGAATATTCCTATGATAGTAAATGCGGCAATTATTGCAGTATATATAATACGCCATGCGGTTTTCCAAGGACTTCTTCTGCGAGGAACATTATCTCGCATACTGTCATCTTCAGCGTCAAGAAATTCGGCAAATTCTTCTGTATTCATCTTGTGCGAATCATCAAATTCTTCATCATAATCATTGTCGTAAAAATCATCATTATTGTAATCTTCTCCGTCATTGTTATAATCGTTATTATCGTTTCTGAAACCGGAATTATTGAAATCGGACTCTGTTTCATTTTCTGACAGATCGTTTATAGAATATGTTTTTGTTGTGTCGTCAGCTTCCGGAGAGTTTGCAGAGTACAACGAACGGTTATATTCTTCACGTTCTTCTGCTTCTGATTTAACGTTATAGTCAGTATAATGGCGCATTGACGAATGCTTTTTTGTGGATTGTTTTGTTCGGTTTTCAGATGAAAATTCTCTTAAAAGTTCATCTATAAGGGCGTCAGTTTCATTTTTTTCTCTCATAGGCGTATAATTCCATTTTCTCTTTTTTTCATTTAAAGTTTCCTCGATTTCTTCAAGTATATCCATAGGAATACTCCTTTATCTTATTTGACCGTTTCCGTTTATAAGATATTTTACAGTTGTCAGTTCACGCAATCCCATAGGACCTCTTGCATGGAGCTTTTGTGTAGAGATACCTATTTCTGCTCCGAATCCGAATTCGCCGCCGTCGGTAAATCTTGTTGAAGCGTTTACATATACTGCGGCTGCATCAACTTCACGCTGGAACTTTTCAGCGTTTTCAAGACTTTTTGTAACAATACATTCAGAGTGTCTTGTAGAATACTTTTGGATATGTTCAATTGCTTCTTCAATTGAATCAACTACTTTGACGGAAATAATAAAATCCAAAAATTCAGTTGCATAATCCTCGTCGGACGCTAAAGTAACGCAGTCTCCGAGAATTTCAGCTGTTTTTTTACAGCCTCTTATTTCTACATTATGCCCGTCAAGCTTTGCTTTAATAACCGGCAAAGCGGCTTCGGCAATATTTTTGTGAACAAGAAGGCTTTCCACTGCATTGCATACGGACGGACGCTGAGTTTTACCGTTATCAATAATGTCGGCAGCCATTTGAATATCCGCTGATTCGTCTACATAAACGTGGCAATTACCCGTACCTGTTTCGATAACTGGTACTGTAGCCTGGTTGACAACAGCGTTTATCAATCCTGCACCGCCTCTTGGAATGAGTACGTCGAGATATTTGTTTAATTTCATAAGTTCAGCTGCGGCTTCACGGGAAGTATCTTCAACAAGCTGAATTACATCAGCAGGCAGACCTGCTTTTTCAACAGCTTTTCTCATAACGTCAGCCAAACATTTATTTGAATTTATCGCTTCTTTACCGCCTTTTAAAATAACTGTGTTTCCAGCTTTAAGACATAGTGTAGCGGCATCGACTGTAACGTTTGGGCGGGATTCGAAAATAATTCCGATGACGCCCAGCGGTACTCTTGTTTTGCAGATTTTAAGTCCGTTAGGGCGGATAACGCCGTAATCCACAGAGCCGATCAGATCTTCGGCTTCAATAAGTTTAAGTACACTTGAAGCAATATCGCTGATACGTTTTTCATTGAGCATAAGCCTGTCCTGCATAGAAACTGACATGCCGTTTTTTACTGCATTATCAAGGTCAAGTTTGTTTTTTTCAATAATAAGACCGGTATTTTCAATTAAAGCATCGGCAATAGATTTTAATGCTTCGTTTTTTAGCTTTGCCGATGCAGACGCAGCAGCGTGTTCGGCAGTTTTAGCCTTTGCACCGAGAGTTTCGATATAAGTCATAGTAGACACCTCCGTATTAGTGTGAAATAAAAATGGTTCCTGTTTCGTCATTTTCAAAAAGTCCGTAGAGTTTGTCGGGGTTATTACCGTTCATAATTATCATGTCGATTCCGGCTTCATTTGCAATTTTGGCGGCATTGATTTTTGTGGCCATTCCGCCTGTACCTAAAGAGGTTCCGGCACCCCCTGCAATATGTTCAATATGCTCATTAATTTCCGTAACAACCGGAATAAGCTTTGCTTCCGGATTTTTATGAGGATCACTGTCATAAAGACCGTCAATATCTGAAAGTATAATAAGCAAATCGGCTTTTGCAAGCTTTGCTACGATTGCAGACAAAGAATCATTTTCTCCGATTTCCAGTTCGAGTTCGTCTATGGCAACTGTATCATTTTCATTTACAATAGGAATAACTCCCATGGAAATCAGTTTGTCAAAAGTGTTTTCAACGTTTTTCTTACGTTCAGTTTCAATAATTGTTTTAGTCAAAAGAATTTGTGCTACGGTTATACCGTAATTATCAAACAGATCGTCATACAGGTACATCAATTCGCACTGTCCTACAGCTGCTGCCGCCTGTTTTGTGGGAGTATCATCAGGTTTATGACGAAGTCCCAATTTTCCGACCCCAAGACCGATTGCCCCTGAGGATACAATAATCAATTCCTTTCCGGAATTTTGCAGATCTGCAAGAACACGTACAAGATTGTTCATTCTTCTTATATTTAGTTTACCTGTTTTATGTGCCAGGGTTGAAGTGCCGAGCTTTATGACAATTCTTTTTTTATCAGAAATATTAAACATAAGTATGCTCCTTTCGGGGTCTATTTTACTTTATTTACCGGACTTCCGTTAAGAAATGCCTTAATATTTGAACATACTATATCTATTAGTCTTAATCTTGTTTCCAGCGGAGCCCATGCAGTATGAGGCGTTATAATGCAGTTTTCTGCGGTTTTTAAAGGAGTTTCCGGACTCATAGGTTCATTGACGAGTACGTCCAGATAAGCTGCGGAAATCTGCTTGCTGTAAAGGGCATCGGCAAGATCCTGTTCCCTTACAATGCCGCCTCTTGCAGTATTTATAACGATAGCAGTGCTTTTCATAAACGAAAGAGTTTCGGAATTGATAATACCGGCTGTCTGTTCTGTTAAAGGGCAGTGAACAGTAAGTATATCCGCACGTTTAAAAGCGTTTTCCAATGAAACCGTTTCATAAGGACAATTTACCGGTACTGTTCTGGTATTTATCAGTACTTTCATACTGAAAGCGTCGGCAATTTTAGCAACAGCTTTTCCTATACTTCCAAATCCGATTATGGAAATGGTTTTACCCGCAAGCTCCATAGTTTTTATGGGAAACTTTGAAAAGGTTTTTGAATTTATCCAGCCGTTATTTTTAACAAATTTATCGTACTCTGAAATTCTGCTGTAATGCTCAAGTATATAAGCAAAAGTCTGCTGTGCGACTGCGTCAGTGGAATAGCTGCCGGCATTGCATACTGTTATGCCGTGTTCCGCAGCGCTTTGCAAATCAATGTTATTATATCCTGTAGCGAAAAGTCCTATGTATTTCAAATTAGGACATTTTTTTATGACTTCATCTGTAATAAGTACTTTATTGCACAAAACCATATCTGCATCACCGATATACTCGGCAGCATGTTCATTGTCAGTAAGCTCATAGCATTTGATTTCGCCGAATTCACTGAAAATATCAGAGCTTATATCGCCGGAGGTTACCGTTGTCCAGTCAAGAATGCAAATTTTCATATGTTATTCCTGTATGCCTTCTTCTGAATTTTTATTAGCCTGTTCGGCAGCCAAGGCTTTTTCTTTTCTTTTTTCGATTATTGCAGTTATAAGTGCGCAGCCCATTAGGATAAATTCGGCAATTCCCAATATATAAAACCATGTTTTACTTGAATTTACATAAAGGAGAAGAGTTGCCGGTACTGCAACAGCCATTATAAGTTGATATTTGTGTTTTACTCTTGTAAACTGATAGATGAAAAATAAAAAAGCGATACAAGAGAAAACCAGATGTACTGTAAATGGGAGAGGAAAAATATTGTTGTTCATAATAAACTCCATTCTACTTGAACTTATTGGACTAAATTACATAATTAACCAAGCTTAATTATAACATTCTGCACCTTTTTTGTCAAGAAAATATGTATTTGATATTGGATAAAGGGTATATTTAATTGACAGTATGTTTATTAAATGTTAAAATAATATTATATTTTATTTTGAGGAAGGCAATTATTATGAAACTTGTTAAAAAAATTTTAAGTATGGTGTCAGCTTTATTGTGCACTGTCGGCTTTGTGAGTATACCATTTCCGGCAGTTAATGCAGCGGAAAATGTTTACGGTGAATTTACTTATACCCTTTATGACAGCAATAATGACGGGAAAAATGATTCTATTGAAATAACAGACTGTGATGAATCTGTTACCAGAGCAGACATCCCAGACCAAATTGGAGGAATGCCGGTAACGAGGATAAAGGACGGTGTATTTGTATTCTGTTCAGAGCTCACGGAAATAACTATACCGGACAGCATTATTTTTATAGATGACGCTGCGTTTAATATTTGTATTAGTTTGGAAAATATAAATGTATCCAAAAACAGCAATAATTTTTGTTCTTTAGACGGAGTTCTGTTTAATAAAAACAAAACAAACTTAATTAAGTACCCTTCTGCAAAAAAGGCGGAAAAATATATCATAAATAACGGAGTAACAAAAATATCTGAAAATGCATTTGAAGACTGTTGCAATTTAGTAGAATTAACGATACCAGAAAGCGTAAAAAATATGGGGGAATATGTTATATCTGGTTCTGAAAAGCTTGAGAATATAAACGTATCAGAAAATAATGCTTATTTTTGCTCTATAGATGGTGTTTTATTTGATAAAAATTGTACAATGCTAATAAAATATCCAATCGGTAAAACTCAAACAGAATATTCAGTTAAGGAAAGCGTAATTAAAATAGGTGATGGAGCGTTTGCCGGCTGTTATATTCTGGAATCAGTAGCGCTTCCTGATAATTTAAAGAATATAGGTGGATTTGGTTTTAACAATTGCAGAGGTTTGAAAACAATAAAATTGCCGGACAAATTAACAAGCTTAGGAAAGTATGCGTTTTTTAACTGTATAAGCCTTACTGAAATAGCTATACCCGAAGGCGTTGCAAATATAGGTGAGAATACATTTTTCTGCTGTGAGAGTTTGAAGAGCATAACAATTGAAAATCCAGTCTGCGAGATATATGGTTATGATCTGAGTTATAATTATAATACTACGATTTGCAATAAATATGATAATGTAAATAATGAATATATTTATACCGGCATAATGTATGGTCATGAAAACTCAACAGCTCAGGCTTATGCAGGAAAATGTAATATAAAATTTGCGGTTATTGGTACGGAGTACAAAGGAGTTAAGGGCGACGCCAACGGCGATGGAATGCTTCGTGCAAGCGATGCGGCGTTTATTGCAAAAACATTGGCTAAAGCGTCTGTTAAAGGTGAAAAGGTAACTGCGGAGGATTATCCGAATGCGGATTTTAACGGTGACGGAAAAGTAACGGCGGCTGACGCGGCAGCTATTGCAAAGTATCTTGCAGAACAAAGCATTAAAAAATAGATATATAAAATAAAGCAGACGTTTAAAAGCGTCTGCTTTATTATTAAAATTGTATATGAACTATCCATTGACAAAGTACGGAAAATAATATATAATAATATGATGTAATGTTTAATTGAATTTTTAATAAGGAGAAATAAAGTTATGGCAAAAAAGCAGATGTCCCGTGAAGGCTTTGAAAAGCTCCAGGAGGAATATACACGATTAGTAACAGTCAGAAGAGCAGAAGTAGCTCAAAAACTTAAAGAAGCCAGAGCATTTGGTGACTTGTCGGAAAATGCCGAATACGACGAAGCAAAAAATGAACAGGCTATGCTTGAAGCTACTATTGCACAGCTGGAGGAAACAATTTCTAATGCCGAAGTCGTTGAAGGTGACAGTATTTCCATTGATGAAATCGGTGTGGGTTCTGTTATAAAAATCAAAAGGGACAAAAGTGATGAAATTGAAGTTCTGCAAATTGTCGGTACAACAGAAGCTGATGCGGATAACGGTAAAATTTCCGATGAATCTCCTATCGGAAAGGCCGCTATGAAGAAAAAGGTCGGTGACTTCTTTACAGTTGAGGCGCCTGTTGGTGAAATAAGATTTGAAGTTATAGAAATATCAAAGTAAGTTGGACGGTGAAAATAAAAATGAGTGACATTCAAAATAATAATATATCTGAGGAAGAAATTACCGAGCAGGATATAAACATACTGAAAAAAGTTCGCCTTGAAAAGTTGAATGAACTGAAAGCAAATAATGCAAATCCTTATGAAATTACTAAGTTTGATGTAAATGCTAAAAATGATGATCTTAAGGTAAGTTATGAAGCTGAAGAAAAGAAAATTATCGAAGCAGCTCAGGGTAATGAAGATGTTATTTCCGAAGGACTCGATAAGATCAAGGAAAGAACAGTATTTATTGCCGGACGTATTATGAGCTGGCGTGATATGGGTAAAGCAAACTTTATTGATGTAAGAGATGAAAGTGACCGTATTCAGGTTTATGTAAGGATGAACGATATCGGCAAAGAAGAATTTAAGGAATTCAAGAAATGGGATATCGGTGACATAATCGGTGTTGAAGGTTTTGTTTTCAGAACCAAAAAAGGAGAAATTTCAATACATGCACATAAGGTTACTTTGCTTTCTAAGTCGCTTCTTCCTTTGCCGGAAAAATGGCATGGACTTAAAGATCAGGATATTCGATATAGACAGCGTTATGTTGATTTGATTGTTAATCCTAACGTTAAGGATACCTTTGTAAAGAGAAGTCTTATTCTGCGTGAAATAAGGAATTATCTGGATAATCTCGGATATCTTGAAGTTGATACTCCTGTACTTCATACATTGGAAATCGGTGCAGCTGCACGACCGTTTAAAACTCATCATAATGCACTGGATTTGGATATGTATCTGAGAATTGAAACAGAGCTTTATCTTAAAAGACTTATTGTAGGCGGTTTTGAAAAGGTTTATGAAGTAGGACGTATCTTTAGAAACGAGGGCATGGATACTTCTCATAATCCCGAATTTACAACAATCGAAATGTATCAGGCATATACTGATTATAAAGGTATGATGGAACTGATTGAAAATATGTATGAAACGCTTGCAAAGAAAATCTGCGGCAGTACTACAGTTGAATATCAGGGTGAAAGTATAAATCTTGCAGCTCCATGGGAAAAGCTTACAATGGTTGAGGCTGTTAAAAAGTATGCAGGCGTTGACTATAATGAATGGAAGTCTGATGAAGACGCAAGAGCTTGTGCAAAGGAAAAGGGCATTGAGGTAGATGAAGGTGAAACTGCTACTAAGGGTCATGTTCTTATAGCTTTCTTTGATGAATTTGTTGAGGATAAGCTTATTCAGCCGACTATTATTTATGATTATCCGGTTGAAAATTCTCCCCTTGCTAAGAGAAAACCGTCTGATCCGGCGTTTACCGAAAGATTTGAATATTTTATTTATTCCAGAGAAATGGGTAATGCATTTTCTGAACTTAATGATCCTATTGATCAGAGAGAACGTTTTGTAAAACAGGCTGAGGCAAAGAGAGCTCAGGGTGCTAATGCGGAAGTTGATGAGGATTTTGTTACCGCTCTTGAATATGGTATGCCTCCTACTGGCGGACTTGGTTTGGGGCTTGATCGTCTTGTTATGCTGCTGACTGACAGCGCATCCATAAGAGATGTTCTGCTGTTCCCCACAATGAAGCCTCTCTCGGACTGATAGACAGAAAATAACGGGGTTTTGACAGCTTTTGCCGGGTTTCGTTAATCCAAATTTACCCCGAAAAAAGGGGTTTACGACAAATTTACGACAAATTTACGACAAATGACTTCGAGGGCAAAGGCGGATGTTTACGACAAATCGCTGTC
>CATKAZ010000122.1 GCA_949745795.1 uncultured Oscillospiraceae bacterium
GCTATGTCTTCTCTGCCTATCGGAATAAATAAAGTTAAAATAAACAGGTCTTTTACTACTGTTGAGCTTGCGGCATTTATGCCTTTTACCACACAGGAAGTATTTACTCCAAATGCAACTTATTACGGATTTAATCCTCTTTCAAACAGTATGCTTACACTGGACAGAAACAATTTAATTAACTACGGCGCTTTGATTCTCGGAATGTCCGGAACGGGTAAATCGTTTACCGCAAAAAGAGAAATTCTCGATAAATATTTCCGAACTGATGATGATATCATAATCTGCGATCCGCAGGCTGAATATATTAAACTGACTAAAGAACTTGGCGGCACTGTAATTGAAATTTCCGCAACGTCTAAACATCATTTAAATCCTTTTGATATAAATTTGAGAAGCTATGAAAAAGGTGACGATCCTGTTGCAATTAAATCTCAATTTATTCTTTCCATGTGCGAAGCGGCTATAGGAAACCTTGAAGCTGCCGAAAAGTCAATAATTGATAGATGTATAAGGAAAATCTATCAGAAATATCTGGACGATCCTATTCCTGACAACATACCTGTTTTTAAGGATCTGTACAATGCTTTGAGAGGCATAAAAAACAATTTACATGCACAGGACGTAGCGGACGCTTTGGAAATTTTTGTAACAGGCTCTCTCAGCGTTTTTAATAACAGAACAAATGTAGACGTCGACAATCGCATCTTATGTTTTGACATAAGAAAACTTTCCGAACATCTTCATAAAATGGGGATTTTGGTCATTGTAGATTATGTTTGGAACAAAATTTCCAACAGCAGAGACAGAAATCTCAGTACATGGTTTTATGTTGATGAGTTTCATCTTCTTCTGAATGATCCCCTGACAGCCGCATATTCTACAAAAATGTGGAAAGAACTTAGAAAATGGGGCGGTAAGCCTACCGGAATTACTCAGAACGTAACAGACGTTCTTCTGTCTCATCAGGTAGAAAATATTCTTAAAAATTCCGCTTTTATTGTACTTCTGGGACAAGCCGCCGGAGACCGTGAAATACTGGCGGAACGTTTGGGCATCTCTCCCCAGCAGATGGAGTATATTACCGATACAGGTGTAGGCGAAGGTCTTATTTACTACATTGACAAACATCAGCATGGAACAATTGTACCGTTTAGAGACAGTTTCCCTACCGATACGAAAATATATCGGATTATTTCTACAAGTTTCGGAGAATAAAGCGGTTTTTAAATTCGCCATTGGCGAATTTTCGAAGGAAGTGATGAATTGTCAATAAATAAGAAAGTGCTGAAAAGAAGATATGCTAAAAATGTCTATAAAAAACGCAGACAGACAAGGTTACCTATCCAAACATCAGCTTCGGCATATTTAAGAAATAACAATAATCCAAAAAGTACAAATGAAGATGCCGCCCATTCCGCATTATCTGCATCAGCTAAATCAGTAAAACTTACAGCAAAGCAAATATCTCATTTTCCGAAGTCGGAAATGATAAATTTTCTTGACAATAAAACCACCAATGATACGTCGTCCTTATCTAAATCGGATAATATCAGTATAAAAAGCACTATGCTTTCTTCTATGTCTTCCGATTCTCAAAACGATAATAAAAAAGATGTTCTACAAAAACGTACATATAACAGAAACAGAAAAAGGATATTTAAAAACATACGTAAACGCAATGCTATAGCAGCATTTAAAAAAGCATTGCAAAAGAGTAAAGCTATGAAAAAGGCTCTTATAGCCATAAAATCCTTAGCAAACAGCAAAATACTTTTGATTCTTGCAGCAATTATTATGTTATCGTTTGTTGTAATCGAACCGATAGTACTTTTTACAACATTTTTTGCATCAAGCAATGGAAATTTTGTGCAGGACTATTTAATAGACGTAATCGCCGCTTATCCCGCCGATGAAAATGACATTACACGTGTCAATATTCACTGGCAGTCGCTGATAGTATCGCTGAAGGAACAGCATAAAAAAGTCCCCGAAACAGTCACTGAGCATTATGATAAAAAGAAATCTCAAGTTGCCGATATTATGGAGGACAACAACAAAGTACTTTCATTTATATCCGCTTATTACATGGGGAAAAGATGGACCTTCAACGAAGAAGTTCAAAATCTTGTCACACAGATTTTTACCGAAATGTACGTTATAGAATACAATTTCGATTCCGAAACAAAAAAACAGAATAAAACCGTTCAAATACCCGAAAACGAATTGCCCTCCCCTCTCCCGGACAATTACACTATTTTAAGTACATACAACGGTATTTCCAATGTAAACATCACAGAAAATGTAACCACTGTTACATTAAATTACAACATAACCGAAAAAATGTCATGGGACGAGATTCTAAACAAATACCTTGATAAATATCAAAAGGAGAAATACAAAAACTACTATGAGCGCAAAGGCGGCGCTATTAAAGCGTTTTCCTCTCCCTTTGCCTTTGACTGGTCAAATACAATTACATCTTCTTTCGGTTACAGAACATGGGACGATGGGAGTACTGAATTTCACAAGGGTTTGGATTTCGGCGTTCCAAACGGTACTGAAATACTGGCTGTTGCTGACGGAGTTGTTGAAGTAGGTACAGGCTGCAATCACAACTACCCCAAGGACGACAGCTGCGGCTGCAACGGAGGCTTCGGAAATTATGTGGAAATACAATGCGATAACGGTACGATTATTCTTTACGGGCATATGTCTCAAGTTGCAGTTCAAAACGGTCAGACTGTAAAAAACGGTCAGGTCATAGGATATTCCGGATGTACAGGGTGGTCAACTGGATTTCACTGTCATTTACAAATGGTCAAAGACGGAGAATACATAGATCCTCTTGTATTTATTCGACCGTATACAGGCACTCCAAAAGAAAAGGAGGAATAAAATTAATGAATTCTATTGAAAAAAGAATAGAAAAATTAACTCAGGAAAAGAAAAAAATAGATGACAACATATCTAAGCTCAAAAAGAAATCATCTGAAATTTCAGAGCAAATCAAAGCTTTGGAAAATGAAAAAATCGTTACAGCCTTCAGATCTTCAGGATTCAGTATGGAGGACGTAATTACAACTATTTCCATAATGAAATCAGATGATATCAAGGTACAAGATAATGTTCCGATTAAGGAGGAAGCAAAAGCGCAATGAAAATCAAGTATTTTATATTATCCGGAATAATGTCTGCCACGATACTTTCTATGACTGTATTTGCAGAACCGGAAAAAACCGAAAAAGAAACAGAACCTACAATATCGGTCACTGAGGTAAGTCAAACTAAAACGGAAACTACTTCATTGACACAGGCAGCAACAAATGCTGTTACAACATCGGCAGTCAAAACCACAACACCCAGTTTTTACGATGAAATACTTGCCTACGTAGGTGAGGAAAATGCTCCCGTTTTAAATGAAAATCTAGATAACAACGCTATGACCATCGACAGCAGTACCATTGATTACAGTAAAAAGTCTATGTATACGATTACTACCCGTTCCGGAGATGTTTTCTATCTTATTATAAATTCCGACGGTTCTGTATATTTTCTCAATCCTGTGGACACTGCCGACCTGACTGCTATGCTTTCGGATTCCGATGATAACAAGTTAAATGAATCTGCATTGGAAAACATTGAACAATTTGAATCGGCAACGGAAAATGAAAAATCAGTTTCAAGTACCGAAACTGAAAAGGCAGAAGAAAAAAAGAAACCCAGTATGAAAAAAAATATATTATGGATTGCCGGAGCTATTATTATCAGTCTTTTAGCGGGTGCGGTTATTGCATTTTTCAAGAAAAAACGTCAAAGCAACAAATTTGATGATGATTATTTTAATGATGACGAAGTTGAAGCCGATTACAATGACAGTGATAACGATTCCATAGTTGAATATGAGGAATCTGCCGAAAAATCCGAAAATACCGAAGAAACATCGGATATTCAAAGTAATGACGATAATGATGATTTAGAAGAGTATTTTAACGATTAAAAAATTCGCCATTGGCGAAAAAGGAGGTTACATATGAAATTAATATCAGAAAACAAAATTGATGCTTTGGGAAGAGTGACACTCCCTGCACAAATTCGGCATAAATTAGGTATGGATAAAGGTGACAGCGTAGATATATATGAGGATAACGGCAATATCGTAATCAAAAAACTTAACAACTGCTGTGTTTTCTGCGGAAATACAGATAATTTAACAGAATACAATCATAAACATATTTGCGGTAACTGTCTGGATAATCTTAAAAAATAAAGGTCCGGCTTTTGCCGGAACCCTAATATATTAATTTGGAATAAATTCTATTTTTAAAGACATATCCATAGCAGCTGCGAGCCTTTGCAATGTTTTTATAGACGGATTTCCGTTTCCGTTTTCAAGTTTGCTTATATCTCCTTGGGCAATACCTGTACGTTCGGAAAGTTCTTTTTGTGTAATTACTTTTAGTTTTCGAGCGTCAATCATTGCCTGTATTATTGCAAATTCAGGCTCAAGAGCTTGGTATTCTGCTTTTATTTTGGGGTCTTTAAGTTGTTCTTTAAGAAAATCGTTAAATTCGTCCAATTGCATACTCCTTCTATATGGGATTTATTCTATATTCATTATATAACTTTTTTCGGTTTTGTCAATCTATTTAAAATCATTTAATTCGCCAATGGCGAATAGAAAGGACAACTTATGAAATTAGTGGTAGCGGAAAAACCCAGTGTCGGGGCAAATTTAGCTTCCGTACTGGGCGCTGACGTCAAAAAGCAAGGTTATCTTGAGGGAAACGGTTACATAGTTTCATGGTGCGTAGGTCACTTGATCGAGCTTGCAGAACCTGAAGCCTACGGTGAAGATTATAAAATCAAACCTTGGATTACAGACTGTCTTCCCATCATTCCACAAAAATGGAAATTCGGCGTTATCAAAGAAACAAGCGCACAGTACAAAAACTTAAAATCTCTTATGAATGATTCACGTGTTGATGAGATTATCTGTGCCACCGATGCAGGACGTGAGGGTGAATGCATTTTCAGATATGTGTACAAGCTCTGCCGATGTTCAAAGCCTGTCAAGCGTTTATGGATTTCTTCCGTTGAAGAAAATGACATTATCAACGGTTTTAATAACCTGAAAGATGACAGCGATTATGACCGTCTTTATGAATCAGGATATGCCAGAAGCAAAGCAGACTGGCTTGTGGGTATGAACGGTACTCGCCTGTTTTCGGCAATGTACAATAATTTTCTCTCTGTGGGACGTGTCCAGACACCTACATTAAAAATCATTGTTGACCGTGAAAATGAAATCAATAATTTTAAGTCTGAAAAGTACTATACCGTTCTTCTGAACTGCGGCGAATTTACGGCTGAATCTGCAAGAATTTCAGATTTGCCCACTGCTCGGAAAATACTGCAAAACGTTAAATCAGGCACGGCTTTTATTAAATCTGTCAAAAAGGAATCCAAGAAAGTAAGTCCACCGAAGCTTTTTAATATTGCGGATTTACAGAAAATTTCTAACCGTCTGTTCGGTTACACCGCTAAACAAACTCTTGAATATGCTCAATCCCTTTACGAAAAAAAGTTAATTACATATCCACGAACCGACAGTAATTACGTCAATTCAAGCATGAAAGACAAAATCATACAGCTTACAGGCATTGCATCAGGAATTATGTCCGCTGAAATTTCATTTATTCCTGATGCAGACAGAGTAATAAATGATAAAAAGGTCACGGATCATCATGCTTTACTGCCTACTTTGTCGGCAGCCTATGCAGATATTGAAGCTGTTCCGGATTCTGAAATGAAAATACTGCGGCTTATTTGTTCTCAGCTGATTTATGCGGTTTCTCCCGAACATTTATATGAATCCACAGTTATAACGGTAACTTGTGCCGATACCGATTTTACCGCACAGGGAAAGAAAATAGCTCAAATGGGTTGGAAAGAACTCCAATTAAAGTTTGTTTCGTTTTTAACAGGAAAAGAAACTTCCGTCAAGGAAACTGTGTTTTCAAACGATATAGCCGAGGGACTGGTAATTGAAAATCACACTGAAAAAATCGCAGATCACCGGACA
>CATKAZ010000123.1 GCA_949745795.1 uncultured Oscillospiraceae bacterium
CATAATCATAATTTCAACTTCAACAGCATATCTGAAAAGTCCTTTTGAGATTTTTGTTACGCCTTTCTCACTGCCTTTTACGATTTCATCTGCCAAATGCTTGGCTATAATATTTTGCTGTCTGCCGATTTCAATTTCCGAAATATATTTTCTGATAGCCTTTGCAATAAAATCCGAGCGTGACTTTGAAGTTCTTTCAGCATATTCATCGCAAAGCTTTAAGGTTTTATCGTCTAAGCTTATGCCTATCTTTTTTGTCTTTTTCACCTCCATTTTTGCGGTATGACTTTTAGGTGTATGCTCTAAACGCTGATATTACTGTACTTCCGCTGATTTTGAATTGCATTGATACCTGAATTTCATACTCTGAATATTTTTGACACCATTTGAGATAACGGCTAAAATGCCGTAAATTCGGCGTTTCTTGGCGGTCGGCTTTGCCGAACGCTGTGTCTGCGACACCGTCGCTTTAACCCGCAATTTTTTTATCTTATGCCATAAGTAAACTGACTTTTATGCTTTTATGCATACTTTTCAATCCACATATTTATCACCACCTATAAGTTTTATGTATACGCTCACAAACGGCTCTGTGTGACGTTTTTATATCCTGTGCCGATACTTTCCCGACTAAAATAAACCGGGCTTAAATCGGCTTATGTTTGCTTGTTATTCTGTGACAGTAAATGATGTTGTGACAGTAAGTTACTGTCATACTTTTTTACTGTCATGCTTTTTGTCATCACAGCAAAGCAAGGTGTACAAAGGATTTGACATGATTTAGGCTTTACTTTCTGTGACGGTAATGACAGTAGAATTTTTACTGTCACTACTGTCATACCTTGAATCATAATTCAGAGGAATGGCTGAGACGGAATCAACCGTCTTTTATACAGCCCTAAAAAATGTCCTCTATATATTAAGGACACTCAGACGATATTTGTAAACCGTTTTGGATAAAAAAATAAAGAGCCTCCGTTAAATAACGGAAGCTCTAAGCTTATCAAGAATCTTTTTATGTCTTTTCGATACTGTCATTTTTGTTACTGCAAATGCTTCTCCGATTTCCTGCATTGATTGATTATTCCAATAATACATTTCAATCAGCTTTTGTTCATCTGCCGACAGTTCTTTCAAAGCACTAAACATCTTCTTCAAACTCAGATTATGAAAAACAAAATTTTCAAACTCTTTACTGTCAGAAAGAAAGCGTATCCCGACACAGCTTTTACACTGTGAACTCTCATGGTAACCGACCCGTTTGGGTTTTAGAATGCCCAAGTGGTTTCCATGACTGCCTGAGGTTCATGTCTAAGACACGTTCCTCACCGGTCAGCTGTTTATATATTTTTATTTTATCAGCATATCCTTTTATTGTCAATACACTTTGCTAAAAAAATGTTATCTTAATCAAAAGGGTTTCAGGGATTTTTCCCTGACAAGCTGCCTGTGGATATCCAAAGGCGTTGCTTGCTAGTATAGTGCATTACTTTTAACTCACAAGTTTTTGCAATCATTATCTGCTTAAGAAATTTATTTTACAGCATTAAATCTTAATTAAAATGTTAAGGG
>CATKAZ010000124.1 GCA_949745795.1 uncultured Oscillospiraceae bacterium
GGTAGATAATGAAAGTAAATTTGAGAATTTTAAAGAAAATGTTGTAGTTATAGGTGATTCGATCGCATTGGGATACGGAGCGTATGAAAGACTTCCTATGAATCATGTATATGCAAAGCTTAATGCAAGTCCGTCGAAAATGGAGGACTTTAAGTTTGACTACGCCGGAGGCGAAGCGGTAGCATTGACAATATTAAACGATTTACAGCCGGATTTCGTTTTGTTGTCAATGGGACTGAATGATATTCCAACTTATTCTGCTGAAAATTTTGTTGAAAAGTATAAAGGATTTGCAGATGAAGTCTTAGAAATTTGCCCTCAGTCTGATATTTATATTATGGGACTGTCTCCTGTTATGTCCGACTGTGAATATACTACCAATAATGACATTGATGAGTATAACAGTAAATTAGCGGAAACATTTAAAGGCTATAATAAAAATATACATTTTGTCAATGTCGGAACAGTTTTGAAAAACGACAAGGGAAGTCTTAATAAAGAATATTCCAGCGGTGACGGTATTCATCTTACAGGAGCGGCATATGATGAAATGCTGAAAGAACTTGAAAATTATTTATATCAATAGAAATTTAAAGTCCGGAAAAAACCGGACTTATTTTTTAAAAAACTGTAACCTTTTTGTTTTTTGAGTGTATATATTAATGAAAGCCGTTAGAACGGAGGTGCAGGCTTGAAAGACAAACGTTTGATTTTAAAGCTTAAGCAAGGGGATTCAAAAGCGCTGAACTTAATTATTGAAAGGTATTCTTCTTATGTATATACGGTAATAAGAAATATTATAGGAGATTATATGTCTGAGGAGGATATCGAAGAGGTTGCAAGTGATAGTTTTGTTAACCTTTGGAATAATTCAGACAAGCTTTCCGAAGACCGACCGTTGATTCCGTATTTATCTGCGATAGCCAGAAATGCCGCAAAAAATCGGTTCAGACAATTTCATACGGAAATTTCTTTTGAAGATATTTCAAGTGAACCTGCCGGAAGAGACAGTATTCCGGAATTGATTGAAAATTATCAGGCATTAAGTTTAATATATGATGCTGTTGAACAATTCAACAGCATTGATAAGGAAATTTTTATCCGATATTATTTTTACGGTGAAAAGCTTGAAGCTATTGCAAAAATAACCGATCTGACGCTTTCAAATTGCAAAACAAAATTATGCAGAACAAGGAAAAAAATAAAAGTGTATCTGACAGAAAGGGGTTATGATTATGAGGTCAAAAAATAAGTGGCTTAAGGATTATCCTATGATAGATTATAAAAAAGCCGACTGCAAAAAAATCAGAAATTCTGTCGGAGAAAAGCTTACAGAACAGAAAGGCGAGGTAATTTATATGAAAAAGAGAAGCTTTAAACCGTTGGCAATTATAGGAGCAGTTTTAGCAGTATCTGCTGCATCGGTATTCACGGTAAACGCCGCTACAGACGGCGCTGTTGTGGATAAGCTCAAGGAGTGGACCGGAAATGTTAAGATTTGTATTAACGGTGAAAAGGTTGAAGTGCCGGCAAAGATTAAAGAAATTGATGTTGATGAAGATCGTAGGATTGTTGAATTTGAAGTAGACGATGAAAACAGCGATGATGATATTAATATAGAATATTATGAATATTATGATGAATCAGATATTCCGGATGATTTAGATGTTGATATGGAAATAAGTACTGAAAATTTAAATGAAAATAAATAATCATAAAAAAGGACGGCTAAAACCGTCCTTTTTTATGATTAGTGGCAGCTGCTGCAGCCTGAACGTTTAATAAATGAGTTACAGTCTGTACATTCAGGAACCTTAGGATCAGATTCGTGAGTTCCGATTTTTACCATATCAAGTGTGCAGTAGTCTTCGGTTTCCATGTTATTAGCGCATTGCTTAACTGTGCAGTGGATGTTTGAATTTTTCTTCTTTTCCATAATATCATACTCCGTTTCATTAAAATGTATTCTCACATTTTGAGAACAAAATTATTATAACCTAAAACTAAAATATAATACATTAAATTGATTGAAAATGATGTAAAATCTATTCATTTATCCAAAATTTAAAAAAACATATTGACTTTGTAAAATAAATTTGTTAACATGATAGTTACAAACATATAGACTGACTTATATGTTAATAAAAGTAATCTAGGGGGAGATAAAATGTCAGAATTTGATGATAACAGCAATCAGAATGAAGTATCTGATAAACCGGGTTCAGATGTTCAGACTGAGAGCGCTGTTGAGCCGATAATGGCAGGTACTGAAATCGTCAGCGGTGTAGAGAGAGCTAAAAAGAGTTCGGCATCAATAATTGCGATAATAGCGGTTATTCTTGTTATACTTTTAGGCGGAAGCGCTGCTGCTTACAATTTTAGTCCATGGGTAAAAAATAATGTAAAAATGCTTATTAATGATCCGGAGGATTATTATGCATGGGTTGAAAATGAAAATATTAAAGAGTCTGCGGAAGTAATTGCCGAAGCTTATGATAAAATTACAAATTCAAAAAATAATAATATGGATTTGGAGTTGAGAGCAGATCTTGATAAGGATGCAATAGCTTCGCTGATCGAATCAAACTCAGGTGTATCTTTAGCTAATGCCGGATTTACTATTCCGGATAGTATTTCAATAACAGAAGCCGGTACTGTTATTGACGGTAATACATCTATCAGCGCTAAGCTTAATGCAAATGAAAAAACATTTTTAACAGTAAACGGATACTTAAAGGACGGTTTGTATTATTATCAGATTCCCGAACTTTCTTCAAGCTATATTCAGATGGATCTGACAGATATTATAGGAAAAAGACTTGAAGATGACTATTTAGTGACGGGCGGTATCGGCGCTGCAGCTGATGATGTACCAGATGCAGATGTTACCGATTTGTTAACAAAAATGATAACGGGCAATGGACTTCAGGAAATTCTTACTGATGATGAGCTTGAAGAGCTTCTAATCAAATACTTTGATATAGTATTTACAAATATTGATGATGTTAAGCTGAAAAAAGACGTTGAATGTGAAGTAAACGGCGTAAAGACCGAATATAATCAGCTTGTAGCCGAAATAGACGAAGGTTGTCTTTACAGTATTGCAAAGGATGTTTTAAACAAAGCTAAGGATGATAAAACAATTATTAAAATTGTTGAATCAACAGGTTCTGTGACTAAGGAAGATTATCAGTCAGCTGTAGAAAAGCTTCTTGAACAGTTGGGCGAATATAAAATTTCTGGCGGCGAAACAGTCGCTGTTATGAATGTTTATGTTGATAATAAGGGCGCTGTAATGGGAAGATCCTTTGAAGCTGTTGGTGAGGATGAGTCAAAGCTTGATTATATTTGCGTTAAAGACGGCGATGACAGTGCATTTGAAGCAAACATTATATTTGACGGTGAAGGTCTTGCAATCAGCGGAGACAGTAAAGAAAATTCAAATAAATCCAGCGGAAAAATAAATGTTACCGTTGTTGGAGCAACAGATGATGATAAGTCCTTTAATATAGAATTTAAGGATATGAAGAACGAAAATGAAGATAAGGGATACTTCAGCGGTGAAATTAATTTGGATCTTTCGTCCTTTGAAATGGGAAATATTACAATAAATTTAAAGTCAGACGGAAAAAGTCAGGAGATTTCTACTGACATTAATGTTGACGGAACAAAATATGCTTCCGTTTCTTTGAAATACAGTGATAAAAAATCTGAAGGAATTCCGGCTTTTAATGAGTCTGAAAAGGTTTATAAGTTTTCAGCAGACGGAGCCGAACTTCAACAGTATATCGCAGAAGCGGATATGGAAGGCTTCTTAAAGGGTATCAGCGATATTATCGGAATAGATTTAAATTCTTTTATGAATGGATATAACGGTATCACTACAGAACCGGCAGTTCCTACAGAGCCTGTAAATCCGACTGTAACTGAACCGACAGTGACAGGTACAGCTCCTGAGACTCCAGAATCGGTATCATATGATTTCAGTAAAATTAAAATTCAGCTTAACGGTAAGGATATAACTATTCCCGGCAAAATTGACGGAGTTCTTGATAAAGTTAAGGTTGATGCTGACAAAATCGATGCAGGAATGACTGAATATTTTTATTCAGAAGATGGCAGTACCGCAGTTTATGTGGAAAATTTAACCGAGGCCGCACTTGCTCCTAATGATTGTACAATTACCGGATTATCTGTTACTGATGAATCGGATATTAAATTAACAGTTGACGGTATTGGAGTGGGTAGTAAAATAAGCGATGCAGTAAGCAAATACGGCTGTAAGCTTAATGATCCTAACAGCGGATATACTTATATTGAAAGTTCAAACAGCAGTGAATTTTACGGAGAAATAACTCTATTTTATTTTGATGGAATTATCTATGAAATAGATGTAGATTTTTACGGATAAAAACAAGGACAGCAGAATTTTTATTCTGCTGTTTTATTTTTGGTAAGAAGTTTTCGTTGACACGCATTTTACTATATGATATAATGAAATTGTTAACAAATTAACAATGGGAGGTAAAAAATGAATATTTTTGTATGTGTTGGAAGTTCATGTCATTTAAGCGGATCGGCTAAAATTGTTGAACTTATGAAAAATGCTGTTGAAAGGAACAATCTTAATGATAAGGTTAAGCTTTCCGGAGCTTTTTGTCTTGGAAAGTGTACTGAAGGTGTTTCGGTTAAATTCGATGATGAAATAGTATGCGGCGTTTCGGAAGACAATTTTGACGAAACTTTTCAGAAATATGTACTTGATAAAATCTGATTATAGAAAGGCTTTGATTTTTTATGAAAGATTATTTGCAGTTAAAAAAACTTAATTGTAAAAACTGTTATAAATGTATACGTCATTGTCCGGTAAAATCAATAAAATTTTCTGATAATCAGGCTAATATTATTGCTGACGAATGCATTTTATGCGGAACATGTTTTGTGGTCTGTCCTCAAAACGCAAAGCAAATACGCAGTGATATACATAAGGTAAAAGACGCAATTAAATCAGGTAAAAAGGTTGTAGCAAGTATTGCTCCTTCATTCGCGGCAAATTACAGCGGCGTTAACATCACGTCTATGGAAAAGGCACTGAAGAAGCTGGGATTTTTCAAAGCGGAGGAAACTGCTGTCGGAGCACAGATCGTTACCGGCGAATATGAGAAAATGGTTAATGAAAGTGAAAAAAGTATTATTATATCATCATGCTGCAATTCGGTAAATACACTTATACAGAAGTATTTTCCTACAGCTTTAAAATATCTTGCCGATGTTCTTTCACCTATGCAGGCACACTGTAAAAAGCTTAAGGATGATTATCCTGATTGTTATACTGTATTTATCGGTCCGTGTATTTCCAAAAAGGAAGAAGCGGAAAAATATGCGGGATTGGTGGATACTGTACTTACATTTGAAGAACTCAGTGAATGGATGGAACAGGAAGAAGTAACATTTGAGTCGGCAGACGAAGATACTGAGGATAAATTTATTACAAGACTTTACCCTACTAACGGCGGTATTTTAAGAACAATGAAAAACCGTAATGAAAAATACAGTTATTTTTCTGTTGACGGTACGGAAAATTGTATAAATGCGCTAAAGGACATAATTGACGGTAAATTTGAAAACTGCTTTATAGAAATGTCGGCTTGTACCGGAAGCTGTATAGGCGGTCCGGTTATGAACAAGGAGAACAAGCTTCCTGTTACTGATTTTATTGCTGTTGACAGATATGCCGGAAAAAGTGATTATAGCGTACCTGATTATGACAGTGATGAATTGAAAAAGGAATTTAAGAGCGATATTCTTCACAGAGCAATGCCGAGCACACGTATGATCAATGAAATTTTGCATAAGATGGGTAAAACTACTCCTGAACAGGAGCTTAACTGCGGAAGCTGCGGATATGATACATGCCGTGAAAAAGCAATTGCAGTGTACCAGAATAAAGCTGATTTTACAATGTGTCTGCCGTTTTTAAAGGACAAAGCAGAATCGTTTTCCGATAAGATAATTAAAAATACACCTAACGGAATTATTGTTCTTAACGAAGACCTGATTGTTCAGCAGATTAATAATGCGGCATGTGAAATCATGAATATTAAAAATTCTTCTGATATTCTTAATTCACCGGTCGTAAGAGTGCTTAATCCTACGGAATATCTGAATGTTATGGATACAAAACGAAATGTTCATGATAAAAAAGTATATCTTGCCGAATACGGTAAATATGTTGAAGAAACTATTATTTATGATGCTGATTATCATATGATTATGAGTATTATGCGAGATATTACCGCTGAAGAAAATGAACGTGAAAAACGAAATAAAATCACAACCAATACTATTGAAGTTACAGACAAGGTTATTGAAAAGCAGATGAGAACTGTACAGGAAATTGCGTCACTTCTCGGTGAAACTGTTGCAGAAACCAAGGTGGCGCTGACTAATCTGAAGGAGAGTCTGGGTGATGAATAATCTATGTACTGATGTGGGGTACCACAGCTTATACAAGCATGGTGAACAGCTTTGCGGCGATCATGTAGACGTAATTGAAAAAGGAGACGACTATACAGTCCTTGTTCTTGCAGACGGTCTTGGCAGCGGAGTAAAGGCAAGTATTCTTTCAACTCTTACTTCTAAAATTATTTCTACCATGATGGCTAACGAAATGAGTATTGAAGAATGCGTTTCTACAATTGCTGCAACTCTTCCTGTCTGTGAAGTAAGAAAGGTTGCTTATTCAACATTTACTATTATGAGAATTTTAAATAACAATGAGGCTGAATTGATACAGTATGATAATCCTCATGTTATTCTCTTAAGGGACGGTAAAAATTTTGAATATGAAAAGCAGCGTATGGAAACCGGCGGAAAAGTTATATACACATCAAAAATACAGCTTTGCGAAAATGACGTATTTATTGCGATGAGTGACGGTGCTATTTATGCGGGAGTAGGCAAGTACATGAACTTCGGCTGGCAGCGTGAAAATATAATTGATTATATTGAAAAGCTTTATGACGATAATTATACCGCAAAGGTTATAGCTACCCTTATCCTTGACGAGTGTGACTGCCTTTACGGCGGTGAGCCGGGAGATGATACCACTATTGCAGCTATAAAGATCCGTACAAGAAAACCGGTAAATATGCTGTTTGGGCCGCCTTCCAATCCCGAAGACGTTAACAAAATGATGTCGCTTTTCTTTTCAAAGGACGGAAAAAGAATTGTCTGCGGCGGAACTACTTCCATGCTTGCAGCTCAGTTTCTGGGAGAAGAGGTCATGCCTGATCTGGATTACTTTGATCCTGATATACCTCCGATCGCTCATATAAAGGGCATTGATCTGACAACGGAGGGAGTCATTACCATGACTCAGGTTCTGAAATATGCGCAGAATTACCTGACGGATAACGTATGCTATTATGACTGGAGCACTAAAAAAGACGGGGCTTCACAAATTGCAAGAATGCTGTTTGAAGAGGCAACGGATATTAATTTTCTTGTGGGCAGAGCAATGAATCCGGCACATCAAAATCCGGGACTGCCGATTAATTTCAGTTTGAAAATGAGGATAGTCGAAGAACTTTCAGAGTGCCTTAAGAAAATGGGGAAGAAAATAAAAGTCAGTTATTTTTAAAAAAACGGAGAAATGCTATGAGAAAATTCGATACAAAGGTTCAGTATCTCAAGTATAAGATTTTAAGAGAAGTTGCAAGATATGCCATGGAGGACAGACTTCTGGACTGCTATACGGAAATTCCCGGAATTATAGTAAAAGGTCCCGAATCAACAATGAGATGCTGTATTTATAAGGAAAGAGCTATTGTAAGCGAGAGAATCAAGCTTGCAATGGGAGGCGATAAATCTAACCCTAATGTTATTGAGGTTATTGATATTGCCTGTGATGAATGTCCGGTAAGCGGATATAATGTTGTACACGATCTTTGCAGAGGCTGTATTGCTCACAGATGTGAAGACGTATGTGCAAAAAACGCTATTACTTTTGATGAAAATCAAAAGGCTGTTATTAATAAAGAAAATTGTGTTGAATGCGGAAGATGTGCGTCAGTCTGTCCGTATGGCGCAATCACAAACAGAAAAAGACCTTGTGAAAGAGCTTGTAAGGTCAATGCTATACATATGGGTAAGGACAAATGTGCTGAAATTGACAACAATAAATGTATTTCATGCGGCGCATGTGTTTATCAGTGCCCATTTGGAGCGGTTATTGACAAATCCTTTATTCTTGACGTTATTAATTTGATGAAAAAAAGCCGTAATAATGAATGTAAGCTTTATGCAGTAGTAGCACCTTCAATTTCCAGTCAGTTTTCTTATGCTAAGCTGGGACAGGTAATTACAGGTATTAAAGAACTTGGATTCCATACTGTAGTCGAGGCGGCGTTAGGAGCTGATATGGTTGCATATGCTGAAGCTGCTGAGCTGGCGGAGAAAAAATTCCTTACAAGTTCATGCTGTCCGGCATTTGTGGACTATATTCATAAACAGTTTCCGGATATGGTTGAGCATATTTCTCATAATTTGTCACCTATGGCGGCAATTGCAAAATATATAAAGGAAACTGATGAAAATGCAAAAATTGTATTTATCGGTCCGTGTACCGCTAAGAAAATGGAATTCCAGAAAGAAAGCGTAAAGCCTTATGTAGACAGTGTAATTACTTTTGAAGAGCTTCAGGCTCTGTTTGACGGCTGCGGAGTAGATATTACAAAATTAGATGAGGGCATTCTTGACAATGCTTCATACTACGGCAGAATCTTTGCCAGAAGCGGCGGTCTTGCAGACGCTGTAAGTCAGGCGATTTCCGAACATGGAATTGAAAACTTTAATTACGATCCTATTTCATGTGACGGTATTGAGGCATGCCGTGCGGCACTTCTTAGAGCCTCTAAAAATGTACTGCCTAATAATTTCATAGAGGGTATGGCTTGCAGCGGAGGCTGTATAGGCGGTGCAGGATGTCTGACTCATGGAGTGAAGGATAAAAATGAAGTTGATAAATACGGCAGAGAAGCATATGAAAAAACTATTTTAAGCGCTATTGGATTTATGAAGTAATAATATGAAAGAGAGTAACTAAGTAAAAAACTTAGTTACTTTTTTTTATTTTAAAAAACCCTTGACAATAACCGTACTAAGTGGTATAATACAATTCGTAAGGTGTTCTATATGAATTAGTACACGCATAACAAATAAAGGAGATGATTAAATTGAAGAAGTTTCTAAAGCGAGTAAACAGGGGACTGCTTCTGGGAGGGATTGTATTAGCCGGTTTTGTAGTGTTTATCATTACTGATACGATTTCTTTTAAAAAAAACAAACCGGTTATAGAAAATGAGATTAAGTCATATGTCAGCGCTCTTGAAGATATAGGAGTAAATAAAAGTTCAGAGCAGACGGTCTATAAGGACGGTATAAATGATATTATCGGTAATTACTGGACCTATTCTGAAGAAAAACTTAACTCATTTAATTACGGTCAAAATCAGAATGAATTTAAAAACAGTCTTGAATTCAGAATAGAAGACAGTGATCCGAAAGCTTATGTATCAAAATGGACGGCTAAGGTCAATAATGTTGATATTTCAAAAGCCGGTCCGGGATATGCATTGGTGACATTTGACTGTCAGATAGTTGCGGAATTTTCGGGAAACGCATGTCTTGTAAGTCCATGTGATGCAATGACGGTTGAAAGCTATGCTTATTACGGCGAAAATATTCCTACAGGGCTTTCAAGAATTTCTATTGACGGAACATATAAAGCCACAATGACTCAGAAAGACGGTAAATGGAAAATTTGTCTGGTGGAAAGCTATGGCTGGAACAGCAGTGAAATTACAGCTGTTGATAATCAGGAAGGAGGTAATGAAGAATGACGCCTGCATTAAAAATTGAACATTTAAATAAATATTTTGGTAAAAGACAGATTCTTCATGATATTTCCTTTGAAACTTATCCCGGGGAAGTATTCGGATTCTTAGGGCCAAACGGCGCCGGAAAAACTACAACGATAAAAATTGCCGTAGGTCACCTGAGACTTGATGAAGGCGATATTATCATAAACGGTAAAAGCGTTGTCAGGAAATATGAGGAGGCTATTGCCGATATCGGCGGAATTATTGAAAATCCGGAGTTTTATAAGTACATGACCGGTATGCAGAATCTTCGTCAGTATGCACGTATGAGAGGAAATGTTTCTGAAAAGAGAATAAATGAAGTTGTTGAAATTGTCGGATTAAAAAAGAGAATCAACGATAAAGTAGGGAAATATTCTTTGGGTATGCGTCAGCGTTTGGGTGTTGCTCAGGCAATACTTCACAGACCTAAGCTTCTTATTCTTGACGAGCCGACAAACGGTCTTGATCCGGCAGGTATTAAGGAGCTTCGTGATATTCTTAAAAATCTGGCGCACAAGGAAAATATATGTGTTATTGTTTCAAGTCATCTTATGTCTGAAATGGAGCTTATGTGCGATAGGGTAGGGATTATTGTAAACGGTAAGCTTACAGGAGTTCATACTGTTGAAGAAATGATTTCAGCAGCTTCGGGAGATAAAGAACAGTTTATATTAAGAGTCAGTGATTGTCAGCGGGCAATTGAAGTACTTGACTTTGTTAGTGACAAAGCTGTGCTTGATGACGGACATATTACAATATCTGTTGAAAAAGAAAATTCTGATGAAGAATTATTTGAGATCACTTCAAGAATTATTTCAAGAGGAGTCAAGCTTGGAACAGTAGCTCCAAAGGAAAATAAAAAGCTTGAAGATGTATTTATTGAACTTACTAAGTCAGGGGGCAGTCAGATTGGGTAAACTTATTAATTTAATTAAAAACGAATATATAAAAATTTCGCTTAAAAAAAGCACATGGATTATGCTTATTATATTATTAATCGGCTGCATAGGTTATCCGTTGGCAGCGAAATTCGCGGAATATCAGTTGGTGGGTGATAATTATTCTGAATCAGAAAAATACAGTATTGATGATTACAAAGATCAGATAGCTTATCTGAAAGATGTAAAAACTGAAAACTGGGAAACATCGGTAGAATGTATACAGTATAAAATAGATAATAATATAACAGACGGTTGGAGAATTAATGCTGTTGACGAATTGTTCAATGTGAAGTATAATATTGATGAGAGTTATGCTTTCACATCGGAACAGACTAATAATTATGTAAACAGTATGACTTCGGATATTGAATCAGGCAACTGGAAAGGTTATTTTCAGACTGCTGTTGAATTGATGGATGCAAAAGTAACAAAGGATGTATATTCACAAAGTAACAGGGAAATGTATCAGTATTGTATTGACAATGATATAAGACCTGATGAAAACAACTGGAAATATAAGACTGTTTTAGAAATGAAAAGTGCCGAAAGTGAAATGAAAAACTTGGATGAATCTAAAAAAGCAGGCGCTTATGTTAACAGTAATAAATATAAGCATTATGAAGATATAAAAGTTAAGTCTGAATATCGACTGCAAAATAATATAAAATTTGATATTTCAGAAAACACAAGCTGGGTTAATACTGGTGAATTTAATTTCTGGTCAGTATTTTGTACCACAACTATGATATGTTCGTTTATAGGACTTCTTGTAATTATAGTTGGAGGAGGAATAGTTTCCAGTGAGTTTTCCGGCGGTACTATTAAATTCCTTTTGATCAATCCGGTAAAAAGATGGAAGATACTGTTTTCCAAATACTTTACAACAATTTCTTTTGGATATATTCTTATATTAATAACATATCTTATTTCGGCAGTCATGTCATTAACTGTGTTCGGAGCAGATAATCTTTCGGCTTCATTTATATCAGTCAGTGACGGTGCTGCGAAAGAAATTCCGGGATTCCTTTATGTATTTAAGAGTTATATGCTGGATAGTGTTGAAATTGTTGTAATGGCAAGTCTTGCATTTGCAATTTCTTCTGTTGCAAGAAGCTCTGCGTTGGCAATCGGTGTAAGCGTTATGGCATTCTTCGGCGGAAATACGGTAATGCTTATTTTAAGTCAGTTAAACATCAGCTGGGCAAGATACTTGATTTGGGCAAATGTTGATTTAAGCGGTATTATTGAAGGTTCGGGAATGTTTATGGGACAGACTCTTACTTCTGCGCTTGCTGTAATTGCAGTTCATATGGTAATATTCTTAATGATTGCGTGGGACGGATTCACAAGAAGGGAAGTATAAATAATAATAAATTTGCAAAATATACAGGAAGTTACTTAAAATGAAAAACAAATATATGAAATTACTGTCATTAATAATTGTTTTATTTTGTTTAGCAATTATAATAGTATTAGTAAAGGCTTATTTTGACGGAGAATTTGATTCAGTAGAAACATTACAGGCTTATATTAAAAGATTTGGTTTATTCGGCCCTGTTGTGCTGACTGTTATCCAGGCGGCACAGGTAGTTGTTCCTATACTGCCGGGTTTTTTAGGCTGTTCGGCAGGAGCTGTTATGTTTGGCTGCTTTGGAGGATTTATTTGTAATTATATCGGTATAAGTATAGGATCGGTTGCAGCATTTTTTCTTGCAAGAAAATTTGGATTGCGTTTGGTAAGCAGTATTTTTCCGAAAAGTAAATTTGAAAAGTGGTCGGCACGGGCAGGTAACAGCAAATCCTATACAGCATTTTTGTTTGCCGCAATGGTACTTCCTCTTTTTCCCGATGATTTCTTCTGTTATTTTACAGGATTAACTCAAATGAAAGTACGAAAATTTATTTGGATTATTATTTTAGGTAAACCTTGGTGTATTCTTGCTTACAGTATTGCTTTTTCATTTATTAAATAGTGTGTAGAAAAATAAAATAAATGTGTAGAAAAAAATTAATATATAAAAAAGTCTGCGGAATAAATATACAAATCCGCAGACTTTTTACATTGGTGCTAAAAATGAAAACGCAGGAATATTTCTTAAAACTCCGAAAATAATCAGTATTGTTAAGGAGGTAATTTCGATTACGGTCATCCATTTTTCATGCTTGGAATTTCCGTATTTTAAATAACTGTATGCTCTAACAGCAAAAATTACCGCTAAAAACGGTACAATAATAAATACAGCCGGATTGCTTCTGAATGCACTATAAAAATCCAGTTTTATTATATTAATACACATTCTTGTAACGCCGCAGCCGGGACAGTAAAAACCTGTGATACGGTGAAATATACACGGAATCACAAAGCCCAGCTGTGTAAGAATAAAATAAATAACGCCTGCTGTCAGACCGACAGCAAGCATTATAAAATACTTTTTTAATCGTTTACGCATGCGTTGTTGCCATTTTATTCAATTCATTCTGAATCAGACAGTATGAAACGATAGAAAATCCAACAAGAGATAAAATTAAGTAAAGTATTCCGCTGTTTGAATCAGACGGTAAACCTCTCTTTGCCTGAGCAGCCTGTACCTTTTCGCCTGCCTTGTACATCCAGTAAAGCGTGTAGATACCGCAAGTAATAAGTCCCAGTAGGAATACCATACCGCCGCTCGTGTCATTTGGTGTGTCAGCAGCGACATTAAGGTCATTTACGAGACAAATTAACCAATAAATCCCGTAAATACCACATGTAATGATTGACAAAATTATACATGTGACAATATTTCTTTCTTGAATCATAAAACAACCTCCTCTAATTTTTATATTTTACATTATATCAAATTTTACATATAAAATCAAATATTTTTATTTTATAATCGACATATTATACTAAATTCTGCATTTTGAACAAAAACCGTAAATTGTTTCTGTACTAATTTACGCAAGCGGAGGTAGATTTATTACTAATCAAAGAAACAAGTTTCTTTAAAACTTCTTTTACTTTGTCATTTTCTTTGCTTGTGCAAAGAAAATAACGAAAAGAAACACCCTTCTTTCTTTGTTCACACAAAAGAAAGAAGCAAAGAAAGGTAAC
>CATKAZ010000125.1 GCA_949745795.1 uncultured Oscillospiraceae bacterium
GACTGTACAGATTTATTATCTCACATTTCTGTGTGATAAACAAGAGGTTTCATATGGGTTCTCTTTAAATTACCCATAAATATATTATACGAGGAATAAATAAAATGAAATTAATGTTAATCAACAAGGACCACCCACTGTCGGAAAATTACAAACCATGCCTCACTGACTTAATGGAGGGATATCGATTGGAACGTAAAACTGCCTGTGCTATGAAAGAAATGATTTGTGCCGCCTTAAAAGACGGGATACATTTGAGAGTATTTTCAGCGTACAGGAGTATTTCTTACCAACAGGGACTATTTAACGAAGATATCCAAAGATATATGAAACAGGGTATGAGCTATGAAGATGCCTTCAACAAAACCGCACAATCAATAGCAGTTCCGGGACAGAGCGAGCACAATGCCGGTTTGGCTGCGGATATATCAACCATGGACTGGAAAGGAGAAATAACTACTGAATTTGAAAATACAAAAGAATTCCAATGGCTTGATAAAAATGCCGCAAGGTTTGGATTTATTCTGCGTTATCCCAAAGGAAAAGAAGATATAACTTCCATTACATACGAACCGTGGCACTACCGTTATGTTGGACGTGTTCATGCTGAAAGAATGAATCGAATGGGACTTACCCTTGAAGAATACCTGGAATTACAGTGCGCAAAATGTGATTAAACTGTAAATAAATTGTGTAAATTCTGTGAAATCTCTTGATTTTTCCTGTAAATGTATTATACTATATTTAGCACTCTAAGTTAAAGAGTGCTAAATAATATATATGGAGCTGACAAGAAATGGAAACTAAAGAATTTAAAGCCGAGTCCAAAAGACTTTTGGATTTAATGATCAATTCGATTTATACACATAAGGAAATCTTTTTAAGGGAACTTATTTCAAATGCAAGCGACGCTATAGACAAGCTTTATTTCAAGTCCCTTACTGATGATAAAGTCGGCATTAAAAAAGACGATTTTGCTATTAACATAAAGCTGGACAAGGACGCCAGAACCATAACAATCTCCGACAACGGAATAGGTATGACAGAAGAAGAACTAGAAAATCATCTTGGCACTATTGCCAACAGCGGTTCATTTAAATTCAAAAATGAAAACAAGCTTGAAGAAGACGTTGATATTATAGGCCAGTTCGGCGTAGGCTTCTATTCCGCATTTATGGTTGCCAAGGAAGTTACTGTACGCAGCAAGGCATACGGTTCCGATCAGGCGTATGAATGGGTATCCGAAGGCGCAGAGGGATATCAGATCGGTCCGTGCGCTAAAGATACTGTCGGTACTGAAATCATTTTAACCCTTAAAGACAATACCGAAGATGAAAAATATGACGAATTTCTGGAACAGTACAGAATCCAGACTCTCATAAAGAAATATTCCGATTATATCCGTTTCCCTATTAAAATGGATATGACAAAAAGCCGTCTGAAAGAAGGTACGGAAAATGAATACGAGGATTACACGGAAACCGAAACCCTCAACAGTATGATTCCTATCTGGAGAAAAAACAAGTCCGAGCTTAAAGACGAAGATTACAACAGCTTCTACAAGGAAAAATTCTTTGACTACACCGATCCTATTATTCATGTTCACACAAAGACAGAAGGTACTGCAACTTACAATGCGCTGCTTTATATTCCGTCCAAAGCGCCTTATGACTACTACTCTAAGGAATATGAAAAGGGACTTCAGCTTTATTCCAGCGGAGTACTGATAATGGAAAAGTGTGCTGATCTTCTTCCCGACCATTTCAGCTTTGTAAAGGGATTGGTTGACTCTGAAGACTTATCTCTTAACATTTCCAGAGAAATGCTCCAGCATGACAGACAGTTAAAGCTTATTGCCAAAAGTCTTGAAAGAACTATCAAGAATGAGCTTACAAAGCTACTCAAAAATAACAGAGAAAAGTATGAAGAATTTTACAAGGCGTTCGGCTTACAGCTTAAATTCGGCGTTTACAACAACTACGGAATGAACAAGGATTCAGTAAAGGATCTTCTTATGTTCTATTCCTCCAAGGAAAAGAAGCTTGTAACTCTGGACGAATATGTTTCACGTATGACTGATGAGCAGAAGTATATTTACTATGCGTGCGGCGAAACTGTCGAGAGAATAGACCATCTGCCGCAGACTGAGCTTGTTAAGGACAAGGGTTACGAAATCCTTTACTTTACCGATAATGTTGATGAATTTGCTATCAAAATGCTCATGAATTACAATGAAAAGGAATTTAAGTCTGTTTCAGCAGGCGATCTTGACATTGATACTCCGGAAGAAAAGGAAGAAATCAAGGCAAAGGAAGAGAATGCCAAGGACATGTTTAAATTCATGGAAGAAAAGCTCAGCGGTAAGGTTAAATCTGTAAAGCTTTCCAAGAGACTGAAAACTCACCCTGTATGCTTATCCAGTGAGGGCGAAGTTTCCGTAGAAATGGAAAAGGTTCTCAACGCTATGCCTAACGACCAAAAGGTACAAGCCAACAAGGTACTGGAAATCAATCCTGATCACCCTGTTTTCGAAACGCTGAAAAACCTGTATTCTTCCGATAATGACAAGCTTGAAAAGTACAGCAAGCTCTTATACAATCAGGCTCTTATGATAGAGGGTATGCCTGTTGAAGATCCTGTTGAATTTTCAAATCTTGTATGCGAACTTATGGTATAATTATTGCCCCGTGTGCAAACACGGGGTTTACTTTTTTAAAAAAAAGTAAACAAAAAACTTCGCTTTTTGAAAAAAGCTGATAAAACTTTTATGCCTCCGCTTTTGAAAAAGCGGAACCAAAACTTTTATGTCGGATATAATCAACTTTGAACACCTTTTAAAGGATCGCAAAGTTACTTTTGCAGAAGATGAAAAGATTACTGAATAATAACTCTCCTCATAAAGGGCAAGATACAGCATATAAAATTCACACCCAAGTAAGATGAGTGCAATTAAGCGGAGAACGCAAGTAGCAAAAACGTCTCAGCACAGTTTGGGGAGAGTACCTTGCGTGATAGTTTAAAAGGGAAACGCAGTCGTTATCTTTCTTTGCTTCTTTCTTTTGTGTGAACAAAGAAAGAAGGGTGTTTCTTTTCGTTATTTTCTTTGCACAAGCAAAGAAAATGACAAA
>CATKAZ010000126.1 GCA_949745795.1 uncultured Oscillospiraceae bacterium
AAATGGTGCGCCTTATTGGACTCGAACCAATGGCTTACTGCTTAGAAGGCAGTTACTCTATCCAGCTGAGTTAAAGGCGCATTTGGAGCAGGTGATGGGAATCGAACCCACGTAGCCAGCTTGGAAGGCTGGAATTCTACCATTGAACTACACCTGCATATTATTATTGTTGAATGTTGTTTTAAGCATTTCTCTCAATCAACGTATATTATTATATCACATCTTTTTTTATATGTCAATAGTTTTTTTGAATTTTTTTGGATTTGTTGATTGTGATTATTGTTTTAAACACAATTACGGTGATTTATGTAAAAATCACCGTAATTGTGCCGCTTTTAATGTTTATGGCACATTCCCGAACTGGGACAATTTTCACATCCGCATCCGCAGGAAGATTTCCCTTTCTTTTTATCTCTTACAAGTTTTATTATAATTGCAAAAATAACTAAAAGAATAATCAGCGATATTGCAATTGTCCCGATATTGTTTAATAAAAAATTTATCATTATAATACCTCCCTGAATTGCATAAACGGACAGTTAAAAATACCGTCCGTTTATATATTAAATGTTTAAGATTTGATTTTTACTTTTGCAGTGAGTTTATTGCTTTCTTTATATGGTCTTACAAGCATATATATCATGAATGCTATAAGAATTAATGCAGCGATTAAACCGGCAACATTTAAATTTCCTGTAAAAATACTTCCTACCTGATAAATGATTAATGAAACAGCATATGCAAATACACATTGATAACCGATTGCAAATAAAGTCCATTTAGCGCTGTTCATTTCACGTTTGATAGCTCCCATTGCAGCAAAGCACGGCGCACAGAGGAGATTGAATACTAAGAATGAGTAAGCCGAAAGTGCAGTAAAGTAGTTTGATACTTCATTCCAGATTTCATCGCCGTTTTCAGAGAGTTCTTCTCCGGCAAAATGGAACAGCTGACCAAAAGTAGCAACAACATTTTCTTTTGCAATAAGACCTGTAACGGTAGCGACAGCAGCTTCCCATTTACCCCAACCAAGCGGTGTAAATATCCATGCAAAGCCCTTGCCGATTTTTGCAAGAACTGAATTATCAAGATCTTTAACCATTCCAAAACCGTTTTCCCATCCAAAGCTTTGAAGAAACCAAAGTACAATAGCAGAAAGAAGAATAACCGTACCGGCTTTTTTAATAAAGCTCCAGCCTCTTTCCCACATAGAACGAAGTACGTTTCCTACTGTTGGCAGGTGATATGCAGGAAGCTCCATTACAAAAGGCGCCGGATCGCCTGCAAAGATTTTAGTTTTCTTAAGCATAATACCGGAAATTATTATAGCAGCTATACCTACAAAGTATGCAGACGCTGAAACTAAACCCGAGTTATTAAAAAGCGCTCCTGCAATCAGTCCGATAATCGGCAGCTTTGCTCCGCATGGGATAAATGTAGTTGTTGTAATTGTCATACGGCGGTCACGTTCATTTTCAATTGTACGGCTTGCCATAATTCCGGGAATTCCGCAGCCTGTACCAATAAGCATAGGAATGAAGGATTTACCCGAAAGACCGAATTTACGGAAAATTCTGTCCATAACAAATGCAACTCTGGCCATATATCCGCACGCTTCAAGGAATCCTAAGAAAATAAACAGAACGAGCATCTGAGGAACAAATCCCAGTACTGCTCCAACCCCGCCTACAATACCGTCTAGTAACAAGCCTGAAAGCCAATCAGCACAATTAAGTTTTTCAAGCAGATTACCCAACAGTGTTGGAATACTCCAGCTTTCTTCACCGAATAAACTGTCATTGGTCCAGTCAGTAGCCCAACTGCCCACTGTAGTAACAGATACATAATAAACAATAAACATAATTGCCGCAAAAATCGGTAAAGCCAAAAAACGGTTTGTTACTATTTTATCAATTTTATCGGATACTGTAAGTCCGCCTTTATTTTTCTTTTTATAACAGCCCTTTATTATTGAACTTATGTAAATATAACGTTCATTGGTAATTATACTTTCAGAATCGTCATCCATTTCTTTTTCAGCAGAAGCTATATCAGCTTCTATATGTTTTTTGACATTATCGGGAATGGCAAGCTGTTCTAAAACTTTACCGTCACGTTCAAAGATTTTTATCGCATACCATCTTTGCTGTTCTTCGGGAATATCATGTAAAAATGCTTCTTCAATGTGTGCTATCGCATGTTCTACGCATCCGCAGAAGCTGTGCTGCGGAACAGTATTTTCTTTGGACTTTGCTGCTGCAACTGCTTTTTCGGCTGCTTCTTTAATACCTGTTCCTTTTAGAGCCGAAATTTCACATACTGTACATCCGATCTCTTTAGAAAGCTGTTCAATATTAATTTTATCTCCGTTTTTTCTTACAATGTCAATCATATTTACTGCTATTACAACAGGGATACCCAGTTCTACAAGCTGTGTTGTAAGATAAAGATTTCTTTCGAGGTTTGTACCGTCAATAATATTCAAAATAGCGTCAGGTCTTTCACCTATAAGATAATTTCTGGCTACAACTTCTTCAAGTGTATAAGGAGAAAGAGAATAAATACCCGGAAGGTCGGTAATAACAATATCTTTATGACCCTTAAGCTTACCTTCCTTTTTTTCTACTGTAACGCCCGGCCAGTTTCCCACAAACTGATTTGCACCGGTTAAAGCGTTAAAAAGTGTTGTTTTACCGCAGTTAGGATTTCCTGCAAGTGCGATTTTAATCTCCATAAATCAATATATCCTTTCTGAGTTAGTTTAAACTAACTAAATGTCAAAAATAAAACGGAATCATTCCGTTTCAATCATTTCCGCATCGGCTTTTCTCAAAGAAAGTTCGTAGCCTCTGACTGTTACTTCAATAGGATCTCCAAGGGGTGCAACCTTACGGATAAATATTTCAGTTCCTTTAGTGATTCCCATATCCATGATTCTGCGTTTTACAGCGCCTTCGCCGTTAAGCTTTTTTACTTTAACGGTCTGACCTATTTTTGCATCTTTCAAAGTCATACTTTTCCCTCCATTAGATTATATCATAATTTTGCTTGCCATTTCTTTTGAAACCGCAACTCTTGATTCTTTAATATTGACTATTACGTTTCCGCCGGATTCGTTTATTACAGTGACAGTGCTTCCGACAACAAAACCGAGATTTTCAAGAAATTTTTTTGTTTCCGGATTTCCTCCGACTTTTTTTATTATATTTTCTTCTCCTGCGTTTGCAAATGTTAAAGGCATCATTTTTTTCCTCCTGATACAGCAAGCAAATAAATAGTTAGATTTTGCTAACTTTTATATGTTTAGATTATCATAATCTAATAAAAATGTCAAGTCCTGCAATTATAAAACATATTTTAAAAAACAAATTTTGTGAATATGTATAATTTTATATTATATTTTTTGAATTATTTTGTAGATTTAATTGATGAAAAATTTTTTGTAATTATAGTAATTTAATTGAAATTCTTAAGATATAAACTGAACAGTCAATAATAAATTTAAAAATCAATGCATATAATTAACAAAAAGTGTATTGGAGTGAGTTGATTGAAGGGGCAGCCTAATGACAGAGCGATAATATTGGGACAATACATACTGGAGAACAATGCTACCGTGAGGGCTACGGCAAACAAATTTGGAATTAGTAAAAGTACAGTACATAAAGATGTGAGTGAAAGATTATTGAAAATACAGCCTCAGCTTTATATTGAGGTAAAAAAAATACTGGAAAAAAATAAACAGGAACGTCATATTAGAGGAGGAATGGCCACAAAGAAGAAATATGAAGAAATTGCAAAAATGAATAAAAAAAGCTGCGGTGATAATTAAATCACCGCAGACAGATATATATCAAAGCAGATGTTCTGTTCCTGATACCGGAGCTTTTCTGAGGGCATATATATAAGCCACATCCGGTGTCCTGAACGGAACGGAATATCTGCTTAATTTAGTGTATGCTGAAAATGATAAATTGCAACATGGAAATATTTAAATTTTATTTGACAAAAAATTCCAAAAATATATTGTGCTTTTTGCTGAAATATGATACAATATAAACATAAGTTATAATTATTACAGGAGTATAAATTATGAATGAAGAAAATATATACTATATAATAGAAGTCTGTGTAGAAGGAGAAAAGCTTTATATGTTTACGAAAAGGGTATCTGTGCATTTTCCCGATATGGCTAAGAAGTTTGTACATAAAAGATCTGCCAGCAGATACTATAAGGATTCTGCTTTTACGGATTATTATTACAAGATTTTGAAATATGATAAACTAAAAGAAGAAATTATTTATTAAAAAGACGGTTATACCGTCTTTTTTATTTACCAAAAACATCAAATCATTAAATCTTGACACCAAATAAGCATATATGATATAATAATCATTGTTATTTTAAGTTGATATTATACTGTCTGGAGGTAAAAATGCTGGATTTAAAAAGAAATAGATCATCTGACGAAACTAATGTTTTGCCTGTAAAGGAGTTTGTAAAAAAACTGAAAAAATTATTTGTGCCATGGATTATAGCAGCAGCAGTTATTGCAGTTGCAATTTCCGGATACAATGCTGCCGTTAATATAATTAACGGACAAGTATCTGTGTTAGTCAACTTTAGTTTTGATGGAATTGAAGCCGGAATGGATCCGATGGGAAATAAGTTTGACGTTAATGAAATCAAGTCCAAGGATATAATCGAGGAATGCCTTGAAGAACTTGAAATTACTGATTCAAATACCGAAAATATTTATTCTAATATTGCAATTTCAGGACTTGTTCCTTCAAATGTTATTGATAGGATAACTTATTATTCTCCGGTTTATGGATCTGACGAAATAGTTTCATCTAAAAATATTCAGGATAGTACATATTATCCTACACAGTATACAATTACATTGGATTGCCGTAAGTCAGGACTGAGCCGAAAAGAAAGCGCTTCATTTTTAAATCTGCTTTCTGAAAAATACAGTAAAAAATTTTTTGAATCCTACGGATATAATAAATCATTGGAAAAGGCAGTAATTGCTATTGACTATCATGATTATGATTATGTGGATGCTGTATCGGTTTTTGATTCATCACTTAAATCATTAAAAGAATATATTGATGATTTGGCTAAAAAGGATAATATTCGTTTTCGTTCGGAAACAAGCGGATTTACTTTTGCAGATTTATCACGATCCATTGAAACAATCAGAACAGAAGATTTAGATATGATTTTATCGTATATTGTTTCTAATAATATTACAAAAGATAAGGAAAATCTTATTGTAAATTATCAATTTAAAATCGAGGAACTGACCAGATCAAGAAATATATATAAAGAAAGGCTTAAGTCAATTAATGAAACGATAAGCAATTATGAAAAAAATGCCATTCTGATAATCGGCAATGCTACTGACGGTGCCAATGCGGCTCTTAATCAGTCATCGGATACGTATGATAATATGATAGATGATAAAGTCAGAGCTGAAACCGGTTTGTCAAAATGCGAGCAGAATATAAGTCTTTATGAAGAACGCATAAAATCGCTGAAAAAGGGAGATACAAAATCAGGTTCAGCCGAAATTGTTGAAAAGGACTTTGAAAAGCTTAACAGCAAAATAAACACTCTTTTAGAAACTGTAAATGAAACAGCGGTGGAATACTTTGAGGGAGTTTTATTTTCTAACGCTTATAAGGTATTAAGTCCTGCGACAAATTCATTCTTTTATGTAATTAAATCTTCTTTAGCGGATTCGATAAATTTAGTATTTGCCGCAGAGCTGTTACTGTTTGCTGCATACATCGCAATTTCAACAATCGCAGTTTATCTGCCTGAAAATAATGTTTTAAAATTTATGAAAGACATAAAAAAAAGTAAAGGAGGCAAGAAGAAAAATGGATAATGAAAAAAATATCAGTGTTACACTTAAACATAAAGATGATTCGGCGGATGAAGTTACATTATCTTTAGAAACTATAGGGAAACAAATAAAAAAATATCTGTTCATATGGATTGTTATAGCTGTATTTTTAGGAATGTTCATTGTAAGCTGCATACTCCTTTTTAATAAAAATATACGTACAAGTCAGATTACTGCTTTAGTCAGTTTTAATTATTCGGGAATAGAATCCGGATTAGATCCTGACGGAAATAAATTTGATGTTAATAAAATAAAATCGCCAAATATCATTGAGTCTGCATTAACCGATATTGATGAACCTTTATCATATGTTGAAGATATCAGAAGAAATATATCTATAAAGGGGATTATACCAAATGATGCACTTGATAAAATTTCTTTATATCAAAGTGTGTATTCTAAAGGCGGCACTGCTGCTATGGACGCAGTAAAGTCTCTTTTGGAAATAGGATATTATCCTTCATATTATATTATTACTTTTGATTATAATTTAGCAGGTATAGAACTTAATAAAGGTAAAAAAATATTAGATGGTATATTGAATTCGTATCAGGATTATTTCTTTAAAACATACAGCTTTAATAAGGCACTTGGTAATGCTGTTGTTGCTGTTGATTATAAAGATTATGATTATCCGGCGGCTGTAGATGTATTTAATTCCACTCTTGATGACTTGGATTTATATATTCAAAAATTAATAAGAAATGATACTACAAATTTCCGTTCAAATATTACAGGATATTCATTTAATGATTTGCGAACAAGTATAAGTACAATAAAATCAGCGGATCTTGATTCCCTTTCATCATATATTACGCTAAATAATGTAACTAATAATAAGGATCAGCTTATTGTTTATTATGAATATAGAATAGAACAGCTTAAACGTGAATTAAAGGTTAATGAAACAAAACTCAAGTCAATAACCAATTCCATTGATGAATATGAAAAGGATAAGCTTCTTGTTTTTGGAATGAACGATAGCAATACGGAAAATTCATATACACAATCATCTGAAAAATACGATGAATTGATAGAAGAAAAGCTGGAGGTACAAGATTCTGTTTCCAGAAATAAACAAAATATATCGTATGTTAATGACAGATTAAGCGCACTTAAAGAAAATACTAAAAAGAAAGCTGAAGATGTTGAAAATGTTGAACAAAGACTCGATGAAGTTTATAATAAAATTTTAAATATTATCGAAATAACAAATACAACAGCAGATGAATATTATGAAAATATTGTTTTTGCTGACACTTATAATATACTTGTTCCGGCAACCGGAGAAGCACCGCAGATAGAAATAGGAAGCTTTGTAATGCCGCTTTTAATTTGTGAAGGTATAATTTTTGTGATTTTTGCTGCAATTATTTTGATTTCATCAATATCAATCGACCATAATAAAAATAAAAAAGTTGAGACATCTGATTTAACTGATAAAAATTAATAATTAATAATAAAGGTATTGATTTATAACAATACCTTTATTTTTTTAAAAAAGATATATAAATGCTTGACAATTGTGATTAAATAATGTACAATATTAATAGTAAATTGGAAATTTATAAACTTTAAGGGGGAAACTATGATAAGATTAAAAAAGAAAATCCTGTCAGTAGTTACATCAGCTGCATGTATAATGTCATGCGTATGTATGTTCGGTAATCAGGTAAAGGATGAGTATAAAGTTGAGGCAGCCGAATTGACCGGACAGTCGGCATTTGATATTACTTCTCAAATGATAATAGGCTGGAATCTTGGTAATTCACTTGATTCAACCGGAGATCTATCTATTGATTCATCACCGAAAAAGTTTGCGATGGCATGGGGAAATCCGGAGCCTACAAAGGAACTCATTGAAACAGTTAAAAACGGTGGATTTAATACTATTAGAATTCCTACAACATGGTATCAGCATTTGTATTTAGACGAATCAACTCAGACATACAAAATCGAAGATAAATGGATGGCTTATGTTAAGCAGTTTGTTGATTATGCATATGACATGGATATGTTTGTAATTCTCAATGTGCATCATGAAAATTGGGTAAATGTTGAGAAGTTTACCGATGATACATATGAAGATGCGTCCAGGAAGCTTACTGATATCTGGACACGTATTTCCACAGAATTTAAAGATTATGATCAGCATTTGATATTTGAAGGAATGAATGAGCCTAGAGAAACAAATAACCCAAGCAACAGTGAATGGGGAGACGGAGATGCAAATTCATGGAATTATATCAATAGATTAAATGATGTATTTGTTGATACTGTAAGAAATCAGGGGTCTGCATATAATAAAGAACGTCTTCTGATGCTTCCGGGTTATCATGCAGGAAATAGTGTTTCAACAGTTGAAGCTATTGAAGTTCCGGAAGGTGCAGGAAATGTTGCTTTATCTGTACACGCTTATAATCCTTATTTCTTCTGTATGGATTCAAGCAATATGGCAAATCATACCTATCCGGGAAAAAGCGGTTATGGCAGCGACTATAGAACAGAACTCGAAACAATGTTTAACAGCTATAAAAATATTATTCAAAAGAAAGGCGTACCAATTGTAATGGGCGAATTCAGTGCGTCAGATTTTAATAATACTGAATCCCGTGTAAATTGGGCTAAAGATTATTTGTCAATGGCTAAGGACGCAGGTATTCCATGCGTACTTTGGGATAATAACGTTGTTGCTGATGATGTTACTGACCCATCTGCTGCCGGTGAGGCTCACGGTTATATTTACAGACTAACAAATACGTGGTATAAAAATTCAGCTCCTGTAATCGAAGCTATGATGCAGACTGTCGGAGTTATAAATTATACACTGCCTGAATATAAGGAATATGTAGCACCGGATTTTTCATGGGATAATGTGAAAATAGGCGATGATTGGATTGAATTGTATTACCATGAAAACGGAAATGCTTTAACGGCATGGACTCCTGATAAAGTTTCCGGTTGGAATCAGTATCTAAGTGAAGATTATATGTATGCTATGGTATTTGATTCAATAGTTGATCCGACTTTGGTTGCACAAACCAACAATGATGGATGGTATTATATCTTCTCTGATAATGATTTAAATTCTGACTTTACTTTATATTTTACTTATAATGATATTAAAAAGATTTTGGATTCAAATTCAGCGTCTATGGATAGTATAACTGATTTGTATGTAAGCGCTCACTCCGGTGATGCAACCATTTATGGATTGTATGCTGTTCCGGTTAATTCTGTTCAACCGTCTACTGAAGAAACAACAGAGGAGACAACAGAAGAAATCAAACCTATTATTCCGGGTGATGTAAACGAAGATGAGAAGGTTAATGTTTTCGATTCAATAGCACTTAAAAGATATTTGATTAAAGATTTTAAGAATGATAGTGCTCTTGTTCCAAGTCCGGCTGATACAAACGGTAACGGAACAATTGAAATTGCTGATTTAGTACTATTGAATCAGTGGCTTGCCGGAAAAGATGTTCAATTAACAACTTACGTTTCTAAATAAATAAAAAACTCCTGCGAATTTAATTCGTAGGAGTTTTGATTTTGATACTGTAATAAAAACTTATGAAGGGTAAAATATATGTTTGTAACAATACCGGATTATTATAATAAATTTAAATGTATTGCAGATAAGTGTCCGGACAATTGCTGTATAGGCTGGGAGATAGATGTTGATAATGATACATATGAAAAATACAATAATGTTAACGGTTGTCTGGGGATATGTTTAAAAAATAATATAATATTGGCTGAAGACGGTAATTATTCCTTTAAACTTACTGATAATGAACGGTGTCCGTTTCTCACTGAAAATAATTTGTGTAAACTCATAATTGAAAAGGGTGAGGATTTTTTATGTGATATATGCAAAGAACACCCCAGATTTAATAATTGTTTCGGAGATTTAAGGGAAACAGGTATAGGAATAGGCTGCATAGCAGCAGCAGAAATTGTTTTGTCACAAAAAAATAAGATCAATTATATTACATATAAAAGCAATGAACCTAAATATGATGTTGATTATGATGACAATTTTTTAAAATATCTTATTAGTATACGAAAGAAAATTTTTATGATATTACAAAACCGTAGAAAAAATATGAATGAAAGGTTTGTTGAAATGCTTCTTTTGGGAGAAAAAATACAGGCTGAATTAGATAAATCAGATGGATTTATAGGGTCTGAAATATTTGCCGAGCAACCTGTTTATGACGATTATAAAAAATTGTTTGAAAGACTTATTCCTTTAAATGATGAATGGAAAAGGATTGTAAAAAATCTTAAATTTCAAAGTATCATGAACATAAATGTAATAGAATTTGAACAGATAGCAGTATATTTTATATATCGCCACTTTTTGACTTCGGTGTATGATAGAGATATTATATCTAGAATAAAGCTTACTATAATTTTTTGTCTTGCTATTTTATGGATTTCAGATCAGTCGTATAGTATTGCTGAAAAAGCTTGCCTAGTATCTAAAGAAATCGAGTACTGTTCTGAAAATATTGATTTATTGTTGGACTTTTCATATACTGAAAAGTGCATGTCTACTCAAAAGCTTTTAGGTGTACTGTTAAATAAATAAAATAATATTAATTTATTAAGGAAAATAGCATTTTGATATTGTAATAATCCCCGATTTTTATTAAAATCGGGGATTATTTTATTTAACTTTCATTATAATAAATTCATCTGTATATTCTTTAATCTTTTCGGGATCATTTCCGGCATTTATAGCTATTGTATCAATATTATAATTATCGGATAAAGGAGATTGCGGAACAGCGAATGTTATGTTTTCAGCCGTTCTTTTTGAAACTATAAATCCTATTGTAATATGTCTTGTTTCATTTGCTTCAATATCATACTGGTAACCATCTTTGCCGCCATGATCTATAACAGAAACATAAGTCGGTTCTATGGAACAAAGCTGACTGTTATTAAGCTTTTCATCATATAGTTCAAAGCCTGTAAAGTAGAATGTTTTCGGAGCATTAGATGGATTACTGATCTCATAATCAACCAAATATAGAGCAAGTTCTTCATTGCATGATTCTTTTATATATTCCAGTTCACTTTTACCTGTATCTGTTAGTTCATATTTGCTGAAATCATTTACTATTTCACTTCCTGTGACTGCAATATTGATATTATATTCATTTGAATATAACTTTTCATTAACTTCAAGTTTTTTGCTGTTTTTTAATATGGACGCTTTGACTTTGTTTAACTGTTCTTCATTTTGTGCTTCTAATTTATCAATTGGCGGTATATAGGTTATTTCTTTTGTATTATCATATTCCACATTATATTTTTCTCTGTAACCTTTTTCTATGGGTACTGTAAAGGTTGTTTCAGTTGGAAAGTTATCTTTGTCAAGACGGAAAATTTCAATAGTAATTGATTTTGCGTCTTTTAGCGGAGCTTCCCAACCGGAACCGTCCCAAAGCAATTCCTCTTCAGCATTTAAAATAGGAGAATATTCGTTTCCGTTGTTATCTTTCAATCTTATACTATGATTGTTATCTTCAGGCATGTTTTTAATATTAATAGTTGTCCTAAATGGTGAGACATCAATGGATTCGAGAGTAATTCCGTCTTTAGTTTTGTTTAAAGGATAATTTTTCTTAATTGAGGTATTCGGAGTTATATCACATTGAAACTCATAAATTTCATTAATTTGTTCTGTTATTTTTGGTTCATAACTGGAAATTGACTTGCCGGCGGTATCGTTACTTAAAACTTGTGTATAGTAGTCACGTCCTTCTAAATCAAAAAATTTAATATAAAGCTTTGTTGTATCGGTAATTTTTAAATCGGATACATGATGTGAATATGTTCCATAATAATTACCGTCTTCAATTAATGAAAAAGTTATTATTTCATTTTGTTTGACAAGATTTTTTTCATTATCTCCAAGAAAAATTACTGCATTTGCTGAAATTCCGGTACTTTTTTTCAATTTATTATCTTTTGTGGAAAGCATATAGGAAAAGGAAATATCATCACCGTCAAAATAGATGTTGTCAATTGTTATGTCTGCGTATTTTCCCTGATGATAAAGACCAAAATTTTCAGAATACTCTGTAAGATTGTTTTGTGATTGGGGAGATTTTGTGTAAACATTATTTGTAACAGCTTCATAAGCATTACGGAAAATAGGAATGTATTCTGCCATTACAGGAACTGAAAATCCAACTGCAACAGCGGCTGCAATACCAATCATTGCGGTATATTTTTTATTAAAGCATTTTTTATGTTTTATAGTTTTGGAATCTGAAAGTATTTGGGTATATGCTTCTCTGCATTTAAGATTTACAATTTCAGGAACTTCTGAATTTTTATTTAATATTTCTTTATAATTTTCTTTCAAAATGATACACCTTCTTCTAAATATATTTTTTTAATCTGTTCTCTTCCTCTGGCAAGCCGTGTTTTGACAGTATTTACTTTCATATTCAGTACTTTTGCAATTTCCTTTATGGAAAATCCCTGAACATAATAAAGCGTCAGAATCAATTTGTAATTATCGGTAAGCTCGTTGAAACAATCCACGAGCTTGGTTTCAGAAAATCCGGGATTATCACATGGTTCTATACCATCATAATTTTCTACATATACTGTTCTGCTGTTTTTTCTTATGATGTCATTACAGCAGTTTATGAGTATACGAGTTAGCCAAGTCTTAAAATATTTGTCATGTTTTAGGTGAGATATATCCCGCCAACTTTTTAGTATGGTATCTTGAATAGCATCAGCAGTATCAGCATCGTTATGCAATATTGAATATGCAACCTTATACATATTTGATTTGTTTTCTTCAATCAGAGTAATAAATGAGTTTGCATCTCCGTTTTTTGCTTTTGAAACCAGCAGATTCATATATAACACCTCCTGATTTTTTATATTGAATCAAAGCTTTGTTTCTGTTAATTAGACGAACAGGGAAGGGGAGAAGTTTCATAAGAAACAAAAAAACCGTTCATAATTGAACGGAATAAAATTATATATAGAAAAAAGCCGGAATTTCTCCAGCTCCTTTCTTTGTTCATATCTTTCTTTTTTTCTTTCTTTTGAACTACGGTTAATATTATACCACAAAACATAAGGAAATAAAATAGATAACTTGTCAATAAAATATGAATTTTTTATTAATGATAAGTTATAATTAATATGATTATTGTTTTTTATTTTATGGTGTAATTGTATTGATATATTTTTTAGTGAGAAGATAAAAAAGATTATTTTTACAATCCGATTCAATTATTAAACACAGCAATTAATAAACTAAAAAAGACATCTGAAACATTCAGATGTCTTTTTGGAGGCGCCACCCAGATTTGAACTGGGGATCAGGGTGTTGCAGACCCACGCCTTACCACTTGGCTATAGCGCCGATTACATGGAGCGGATTACGAGGCTCGAACTCGCTACCTCCACCTTGGCAAGGTGGCGCTCTACCAGATGAGCTAAATCCGCATG
>CATKAZ010000127.1 GCA_949745795.1 uncultured Oscillospiraceae bacterium
AAACATCTTCAGGAGAGCGACGAAAAATAAGTGCATCCATAACTGAATTGCCATATCTAAGCTTGAACTTTGTGTGAATTCCCTTTGAAAGCGGAATAATGTCCTCAATAACTGCTCCGCACATTGCAAATACAGGTTGACGGTTACCCTCTCCAAAGGGTTCAAGCAGCTGAAGTCCTTCAATATTATTAATATTCATTTCATCGGGAAGTATAAGCTTTTCAGCAGTAATATCAGGAATCGGCATAGTATTAAAATTAATTTTTGCAAATTCCTGAATACGTTTATTAAACTCTTCTATCTTTGCGGTTTCCAGTGAAAATCCCCCTGCACCAATATGGCCTCCATATTTTAAAAGAAGATCCGAACAATATTCAAGAGCCTTAAAAACCGAAAAATCGCCGAATGAACGTGCAGAGCCTCTTGATGTCTCTCCTTCTATTGTTATAATAAAGCATGGTTTATCAAATCTTTCCAGCATTCTTGAAGCCACAATTCCTATAACTCCATGATGCCAATCTTCTCCGCTTAAAACCATTACTCTGTCATAAATCTTTTCAGGTTCGGAATTTAGCCCTTCATTTATTGAATCAATAATATTATTTTCGGCTTTTTTTCTTTCATTATTAAGTCTGTCCAATTCATTAGCAAGCATTTCAGCTTCCTGTTCATCATCAGTTAATAACAGTTTTGCTGCCAAAGCCGGCGATCCAAATCTACCGGACGCATTAATTCTCGGTGCAATTCCAAAGGCCAGTGACGTTGAAGTAATTGGTGATTTAAGTCCGCTTTTTTTAATAAGAGCATTTATTCCGCAGCGTTCGGAATTGACCAAAAGCTGAAGTCCCCTGCTTACTATAAAACGATTTTCTCCGCTTAAAGAAACTATATCGGCTACAGTACCTATTGCCGCAAGTTCTCCGTATTCATTTACAGCGGCATCAAAGTCTCCGTTTTCCAATGCTGCAATAAGTTTTAGTACAACACCCGCTCCGCATAAAAATTTAAATGTAGAAGAACAGTCTTTTCTATGAGGATTTACAATTGCTTCTGCTCTGGGAAGCTGTTCACCCGGCTGATGATGATCAGTAACAACAAGTCTCATTCCAAGCTTATAAATAAGCTCTGCTTCGTCTATGGCAGAAATTCCATTGTCAACAGTTATTATAAGACTTACTCCCCGTTCTGCGAGCTTTTTAACTGCATCACTGTTTAAACCATATCCTTCAGAACGTTCCGGTATATAATATGTAACATTTGCACCCATGCATTCCAAATATGAAAATAACATTACTGTAGATGTTATACCATCACAATCATAATCTCCATAAATACAGATACTGTCAAAATCCTCAACTGCTCTATTGATTATTTCTGCTGCTTCCGTCATATCTTTCATAATAAACGGATCAGAAAGTCTGTCCGTATTGAGATGTTCGGCCGCTTCGCCTGCACTTTGAAATCCTCTTGAAGCCAGAACATCTGCACAAAGACCGGTTACTCCGCTTTCTCTGATAATTCTTTGAGAATATTCTTTTTCCGGTTTCCGTACGATCCATCTTTTCATAGATTCACCAATCCTAACACACTTTATATTTATTTTTATTATAACATTTATATTGAAAAATTACAAGATATTTAAAAAGGATTACATTTTACTTGGCTTAGAATACAGAACAAAAGAAAATACATTACCCTTATCAGAAGCCTTAAGATTCATATATCCGCCCTGCCTGACAGCTATCTCACGTGATAAATATAGTCCTATACCGATTCCTTCAATGTTTTTACTGTTATTTCCTCTGTAAAAACGTGAAAAAATTTTGTTACGTTCTTCTTCCGGAATAGGTGTATTTTCATCTGCTACTTCTACTGACGCAAACATACCGAATGATTTTACAGTAAGATAAATTTTCGAACCTCGTTCAGAATATTTAACAGCATTATCCAGCAAATTAAAAATCCCTTCAGACGTCCAATTGCGGTCATGGAAAATACTGATGTTTTTTTCTTCACTGTAAATTATCTCCGTTCCTTTATTCCTTGCCTTAACATAAACATCTTTAACAGCCTTCAGAACAGTTTCATTTAAACTCTGCTCCTGCATATTTAAATGAATTAATCCGCTTTCCAGACGTGAAATTTTTATCATACTTTCCGATAAAAAATTCAATCTTCCAACAGAAAGTCGTATAATACTTGTGTACTCCATTCTCTTTTTTTCTGAAAGCGTACTGTCCTCCAGAAATTCACTGTACATAATCAGATTTGCAATAGGTGTTTTTAACTGATGTGATATATCGGAAACTAGAGCCTTAATATTTTCATGTTCCTGTAATGACGTTTCATTTCTCTTTTTTAATATTTTTACAAGCTTTATAATCTTGCTTTGAAGCTTTGAAACAATTGTATCCTCGTTTTCCGAAAAAATTTGTTTTTCCTCAAGTTCAGTAAGAATATCTGTCAGTTTGGAAAGATCTGAAATTATTCCTGTAATGAATAGATTATCAAGATGATGAATGCAAAAAATTATCCCGCATAATATCATCATTCCCACCGAGGATATAACGGTATATAAAACATTAAAAGAAAGGAAATAAATCAAACACGCAGCAATAATTACAATGATCCATGACAGTACAAATAACAATTTAATTATTTTTTCAAATTTTCTTCTGTCCATTTTATTCACCAAACGTATAACCGATACCAAACACAGTTATAATATACTGAGGATTTTTCGGGTCAGACTCTATTTTCTGTCTTAAACGTCTTATATGAACATTCAAAGTATTTTCATCAATATAATTTTCATTGCAATCCCAGATTTTTTCTAAAATTATGCTGCGTGTCAGTACTTGTCCTTTATTCTTAATCAATAATTCCAATAACTTAAATTCCGTTGCTGAAAGCTTTACCGGCTTTCCGCTTATAGATATCTGCATTTTGTCAAAATCCACAGACAGATTATTATGAGTAAATATATCATTAACTGGTGCATACCGACTTCTTCTCAACACCGCCATTATTCGCTGATGAAGAATTTCTACGGAAAAAGGCTTAGAAATATAATCGTCACAACCATACTTAAACCCCTCTACCATATCTTCTTCGGTGTCATTGGCAGTGAGAAAGATAATAGGTGTATTTACAGTTTTTCGTATTTCGCTGCAAAGCTCCAAACCATTTCCATCAGGAAGATTAATATCAAGAATAATCAAGCTGTATTGTGTAAAATTCTCATCACGAGCCTCTTTAACGGAATAAGCGCTGACACATGTATAACCTTTGTTTTCAAGAAACACTTTTACTCCTCCGCATATAATTACATCGTCCTCAACTATAAGAATTTTTTGCATACATATGCACCTTTCTATATAAGTTTATATTTCATAAAATATAATATTTTATATTATATCACAAAAACTGCGTACCGTAAAGTACGCAGTTTTCTAAATTATTCACCGCTTCTGAGACGCTCGGTAACACTTTCCTTAGAAAGTACTCTGTAAACCAATGACGGAACAACAATACAAATAGTCATTATTACCGCTGATATTGCCAGCATTAATATCCACGGATAGCTGAATACCGCATAATCAGCTATTTGCTGTGCCATTTTTGCTACTGCGTAAACAATAGCGTTACCTACAGTGAGAATAAGCGCAATAGTGATCAGACCGTAATAAAGTCCTTCAAACATTAACATTCTGCGGACCTGTTTTTTAGTCATTCCGACGCTTTCCATAACCGCAAGCTCTTTTCTTCTTGTGAAAACGCCTGTCAGCATAACATTGATAAAATTAATAATACCAATTAAAATTAATATTATGGAAATTCCGGCAGTTAAGATATTCATCGCTGCCATAGAAGATTTAAAATCTGATGACATTTCAGACTTAATTTCCATTTCACGTACTGACGTATTTGTTTTTGTCAGTTCCTTTATTTCTGCCCGTACACGGCTTTCAGCTTCCGGTTTGCAGTTAACAACAATATTATCAATATCTTGACTGTCTGTAAGTCTGTCCATGGCTGTCTGACTTATGAGAATACAGTCGGGAGCGCCGTCCATACTAAATTTATAACCAATGTTAATACCGGTAGTTTCCTTTCTGGTCGGACATGCACCGATTTCAATATCAATAGAATTATTACTATTATTATCATTTAAGGTAATTGTTTTACCCAGCATTTCTTCAGACTCTTTTTCAGTGTAGGTATATCCAATCAGACATATTTCACCTTTTTCAAAGCGTTCAATATCTATTTTTTGTCTTGCTCTCTTGTTGTAATGCTCCATCATTTCCTTGCTGACAGAAATCACAGGAGCTTCATACGGGTTTTCCTTAAAATAAGAAATTATATCGTTTATGTCAGATTCATCAGATGCCTGAGATTCTATAAACGGTCGGAATACATTTTCGTCAAATTTTATATTTGCATCAGCTTCACGGTTTACGTATACATCTGTTACACCGTTAATATTTTCAATGTCCTTTGCAAGCTTGTTTGCTGCGTCAATATAAATTTGTTTCTGTTCCGGAGACGTTTCATCTCCGCCGGAATGAGTATAAATCGTAAAATCATCGGGAAGATAATAATCTACATAGTTTTCCAGCTTCATACTTCCGATAAAAGCATTTGTTGTTAAAAATGCCATCGTCCCCATAAACAGCGAAGCAAAAACAAGTATAGCACGCTTCTTTTCACGGAAAACATTTCTGTACGCCATTTTATAAAGCTTTCCGCCGTCAGTGGACTTTTTCGGCTTTATTTTATTTGTATTCTGACCGTTGTATTTAAGAGCCTCTACAGGAGAAACCTTACCTGCCAGTTTTGAAGGCTTGCGGCAGCTTACTGCAACTGTGAAAATACCGAATAAAATAGTTGCAATGTAAATAAAAGGATTAAAGCTTATATCGTCAGGCAGTGCGCTGCTCATTCCGCCCTTGAACATATTTAAAGCAAACGGAACAACCGCAAATGAAACGATAGTCCCCAGAACAATTCCTATAGGTATACCTATCACTGACAGACGAAATGCCTGTTTTTTTACAATCTTTTGAATCTGCTTAGGTGAAGTACCTATAGTTTTCAGCATACCGTAAAAACGAATATCCTTTGTAACTGAAATATACATTACATTGTAAATCAACAGATAACCGCTGAATACAATAATAAAACCTATAATCGCAAATGCTGCCACCATTATTACGGTATTTGAACCGCTTTCATCCAACATGTCGAATGAAGAATCTATAGTCTGACCTTCTTTGAGAGTAAGACTGTTATTCAGTTCCTCCAGCAGCTTAGCCTGTGCTCCCGTTTTTGAAGATATTGACAGTATACCGTCTTTTTCTACAGTCAATCCCAGGTTATCACTGTAATCCTTTGATATAAATCCCTGAAATCCGCCTGCTGTAAATCCATAATCGGTAAACCAGCCGGAAAGCTTAAAGATCTTTTCTTCACCGTCGGATTTTACGTGAATATCCATTCCTATACTTGGCTTATCTATTTCAAGAGCGTCTAAAGCCGCATTGGAAAGCATTATTTCATTTTCAGCTGAAGGATATTTTCCTTTTTTATCGCTTACAGCCGGAAGAAAATTTTCTTCAAATTCAGTTTTATCATAATAGTCCAAAACAATTACAGTTTCAGAATTATCCGGACTCTGTGCCTTGCCGGCAGGTATTATTAATCCCGCTTCATTTAGATGACTGCACTTTTTCGACTGTGTTATCTGTTCTTCGGTAGGATTTGAAATGAAAATAGTTGACTTAGTCCCCTGATTACGCAGAAGCATAATATTCATATTTTTACCGAGACTAAATCCTATACTGAAAATCGTAGTAAACATGAAAGTAGTCAGTACAATTGCAAGAACTGCAAACATATTTCTGATACGATTCTGTTTCAAAAAACGACTGCTTATACGCTTTACAGCCGTTTGATTATTATTTTGCAGCATTTTTATCACCCCTGTTCTACTCTTCCGTCCTCAATACGAATCATACGGTCTGCCATGAGGGCAATTTCTTCATTATGAGTGATCATAACAATCGTCTGATTGAATTCACGGCTAGTCACTTTTAGAAGTGATATAACGTCCATTCCCGTTTTGCTGTCCAAATTACCGGTCGGCTCATCTGCAAGAATAATTGCAGGCTTTGAAGATAATGCACGAGCTATGGCTACTCTCTGCTGCTGACCTCCTGAAAGCTGATTCGGCATTGATTTAAGCTTTTTCTCCAGTCCCAAAGTCTGAATAATAGTTTGAACATATCTTTTGTCCACCTCAGAACCGTCAAGTTCAATAGGAAGAACAATATTTTCATATACATTTAATACCGGAACAAGATTATAATTCTGAAATACAAATCCGATATTTCTGCGTCGGAAAATTGTTAATTCCTCATCATTCATTTTAAAAATGTTTTTACCTGATACAGTTACCTCTCCCGAAGTAGGTCTGTCAAGTCCGCCGAGCATATTAAGAAGTGTTGACTTCCCGCTTCCAGACGTACCTATAATCGAAACAAATTCTCCGTCCTCTATATTCACGGAAATGTGATCAAGAGCCTTAACCTGATTTTCGTTTGACCCATATGTTTTACATAATTGATTTGCTGTTAAAATACTCATTTTTGTTTTCTCCTTTCCTTCGATGTTTCTATTATATCTTACGGTTCTTACAATTTTGTGACAGCTTTTCTTAATTTTATAAATCACAACTACATTGACGTTAGCACAAAAAAATGATATAATTTTTAATATAAATTTTATTTGTACAAAACAATTTTACTTTGAAAAGAGGTATTTCAAAATGTACAAAATCCTAATCATAGAAGATGACAGTACACTTTCGGTTACTATGAAAAAACACATTGAATCATGGAATTTTGATGTAAAATGTATACGTAACTTTCAGAATATTATCCCTGAATTTGAAGAATATGATCCTCATCTTGTTCTTCTTGACATTATGCTGCCATTCTTTAACGGATATCACTGGTGCACAGAATTAAGGAAAATTTCAAATGTACCGATTGTTTTCATATCTTCTGCCTCAGATGATATGAATATTGTTATGGCAATGAACATGGGCGGAGACGATTTTATTGCAAAACCCGTTGAATCAAATGTTATGATTGCAAAAATTCAGGCAATTTTACGCCGCACTTACGATATGACAGATAAAGTTCCTATTCTGGAGCATAAGGGAGCAATACTTAACCTAAATGACACTACGTTATTATATAATGATGACAGAATAGAACTAACTAAAAATGAATTTCGTATTATGCAGACTCTTCTTGAAAACAAAGGTAAAGTTGTAAGCCGTGATACCCTTATGACTAAGCTTTGGCAAATGGACTGTTATGTTGAAGAAAACACTCTCACTGTAAACGTCACCCGACTTCGCCGTAAGCTGGAAGGTGCAGGACTCTGTGACTTCATTAAAACAAAAATCGGCAGCGGATATATAATTGAACTATGAGGTAATATATGAAAATGCATATTAAAATATGGAAATATATACAACAGTATAAATATACCGTATTCTTATTTCTTGTATTCACACTAATCTTTACAATTATTTTTTCATTATATAGTTTGGAAACCGAAGCCATACTTTACGCATGCATACTTTGCTTAATTGTTTTATCCGTAATTGTATCCGTACATTTTTATTACTTCTGTAAACGACATAATGAACGGGAACATATATTGAATAATATTTCAATTATGACAGAAAGTCTCCCCGAACCCAAAACACTTGCAGAATCCGATTATCTGGAAATAATAGAAAAGCTACGGGAAATAAACAATTTAAATGCAAGAATCTATCGAAACGAGCGCAGCGAAAGCATCGACTACTATACAACTTGGGTTCATCAAATTAAAACTCCGATTTCTGCAATGTCCATGATTTTACAAGGTGAAGATACAGACGAACATCGTGAGCTTTCTTCTGAATTGTTCCGTATAGAACAGTATGTGGAAATGATATTATGCTATTTCAGATTGGACAGCAATTCATCGGATTTTGTCTTTAAGCAATATAACTTAGATAAAATTATCAGAAACACTATTAGAAAATTTGCTCCTCAATTTATTCGTAAACGTATTAAACTTCAATATGAACCTACAAATATAACAGTATTGACTGATGAAAAATGGTTATCCTTTATAATAGAACAAATTCTTTCTAACGCTGTAAAATATACTGAAACCGGAAAAATCACTATTACTGTTCAAGATAAAATCCTTCAAATCCAAGATACCGGCATAGGAATTGCCGCAGAAGACCTTCCGAGAATTTTTGAAAAAAATTTTACAGGATATAACGGCAGAGCAAATAAAAAATCCACAGGTTTAGGACTTTACCTCAGCAAAAAAGCTGCGGACAAGCTTTCTCATAAAATCAGTGTAGAATCTACAATAGGAAAAGGAAGTGTTTTTTACGTTGACCTGCATTCAGATAAATTAGAAATTGAATAATCTTACGAAAATGTAACATAAAACAGCCGGAATGTCACACAAATCAATGTCGGACTTCCGGCTTTTCTGATATACTTGTTTACAGAAAATAAAGGAGGTTTTCAAAATGGCAATATTAGAAGTACAAAGCCTAGAAAAAATTTATACAACACGCTTCGGCGGAAATCAGGTACATGCTCTTTCAGATGTATCATTTTCTGTAGAACAGGGTGAATATGTTGCGATAATGGGAGAATCCGGATCGGGAAAGTCTACCCTTCTGAACATTCTTGCAGCACTTGATAAACCTACAAAGGGAGATGTTATTCTTGAAGGAAAATCACTAATATCAATTAAGGAAAAAGAAATTTCGGCATTCCGCCGTGATAATTTGGGATTTGTTTTTCAGGATTTTAACCTTCTGGATACTTTTACACTTCAGGATAATATTTTTCTTCCTCTAGTTCTATCCGGAAAAAATTACAGAGAAATGTATAACCGTATGCGGCCTATTGCTCAAAAACTCGGTATAGCGGAAATTTTATCAAAGTATCCATATGAAGTATCGGGAGGACAGAAACAGCGTGCGGCAATAGCAAGAGCACTTATTACCGATCCAAAGCTTATTCTTGCCGATGAACCAACGGGAGCACTTGATTCACGTTCAACAGACAGTGTTCTTAAAATTTTCAGTGATATCAATAGAGAAGGTCAGACAATTTTAATGGTAACACACTCTACAAAAGCGGCAAGTCATGCTGGAAGAATTCTATTTATAAAAGACGGTGAAGTGTTCCATCAAATATACAGAGGAAACAGCTCCAATGAAGAGATGTATCAAAAAATATCTGACACATTGACTTTACTGGCTACAGGCGGTGAGAAAAATGAGTAAAGGATTTTATACAAAGCTTGCAGCAGATAATATAAAAAAGAATGCCAAAACATATATTCCATATATTATAACATGTATTATTACCGCTGCAATGTTTTATATAATAAACTCTCTCTCCAATAATGAAAAAATCCATGACATTTACGGAGGAGAAACTATTATCACAACTCTTGGATTCGGCACATATATCGTTGCGATTTTTGCGTTTATATTTCTTTTTTATACTAATAGCTTTCTCATGAAACGCCGTAAAAAAGAATTCGGAATTTTCAATATTTTGGGCATGGAAAAACGCCACCTTTCAAAAGTTCTTATGCTTGAAAATATTTATGTTGTGATACTAAGCCTTGTTTTAGGTATAACTGTAGGTATTGCTTTAGATAAAGTAATGTTTCTGATTATTCAAAAAATGTTAGGCGTTGAATATTCTTTGGGATTTTATATTTCATGGA
>CATKAZ010000128.1 GCA_949745795.1 uncultured Oscillospiraceae bacterium
TACTTCGCCAAAAAAATCTTTTCGCTCCCGTTCTTGACCTCTCTCGTTCGACAGCTTTATTATTATATCACCTTTCTCCCTCTTTGTCAACTACTTTTTTCACTTTTGGCGAATTATACATCTCAACTTGCAAATAACTATATAAAAATGTGCAATTATAACAACAAAGTTATTAAATTACTAACAAGACCGCCAAATTCAGCGATCTTATTAGCAAAATACAATATTATATATCTAAACCTGCTATAACATTTTTAAGAGTTTTTACAGATGCAATAAGATTTTCCTTTTCGTCATCACTTAAAGGAATATCAAGAACCTTTTCTACACCTGCATTTCCCACAATAGCCGGCACACCAATGCATAAATCATTCAAACCATAATGACCGTCAATAAAACACGAAACCGGAAGTACAGAATGTTCGTCTCGAATTATGGAAAGAACAATACGCATAACTGCCATAGCAATACCATAATAAGTAGCACCTTTCCTGTCAATTACCTTATAAGCGCTATCTCGAACATCCTCATAAATTTCTCGGAACGATACATCTTGACAGCTTGCACATAATCCATGAAAATCCTCCAAATCAATACCCGAAACATTAGCGCTGCTCCATACGGCAAGCTCACTGTCACCATGTTCTCCTATAATAAAAGCATGAACACTTCTGCTGTCAACGCAAAGTCTTTGTCCCAAACGATATTTAAGTCTGGCAGTGTCCAGAACTGTACCCGATCCCAAAACTCTATTAGCAGGAAATCCGGATAATTTAATAGTACAGTAAGTTAAAATATCTACCGGATTGGAAACTACAAGCAAAATCGCATCATTATTATATTTTGTTATATTAGGAATAATATTTTTGAATATTTCAACATTTTTATGAACCATATCAAGTCTTGTTTCATTTGGTTTCTGAGCAGTACCGGCAGTTATGATTATAAGAAAGCAATCGGATATATCACAGTAATCTCCCGCATATACTTTCATAGGGTGAGCAAATGGCAAACCATGACTTAAATCCATAGCTTCACCTTCAGCTTTTTCCTTATTAGCGTCTATAAGCACGAGTTCAGAAAAAAGACTTTTCTGAGTCAGTGCAAAAGCAATAGTAGCGCCAACCGCACCGCATCCTATTATTGCACATTTTTGCTTGTCCATAAATTTCCTCCCTAATTATAATAATTAATTTTTCTATTATATAGTATAAACCGTTTATTATTTTTAATTCATCCAAAATTTATAAAAAACCCTTGATTAAAGTCGTAAAATGTATTATAATAAATGTATATGCTGTATTAAGGCAGATTATAATCCGCCTTAAACGAAAGGAGTAATTATATGATTTATTCTAATGAAGTAGAAAACATGTGTCCTGTCAGACAGGGCGTTGCTCATGGCGCAGCTCCGATTCCGGAAGAAGCTAAGTGGGTAAAGGCAACTCAGATTACCGATATTTCAGGTTTTACACATGGTGTGGGCTGGTGTGCTCCTCAGCAGGGTACATGTAAACTGACACTAAATGTAAAAGACGGTGTTATTCAGGAAGCTCTTGTTGAAACAATCGGATGTTCCGGTATGACACATTCGGCAGCTATGGCAGCTGAAATTCTTCCCGGAAGAACAATCCTTGAAGCGCTCAATACTGACTTGGTCTGTGACGCTATAAATACTGCTATGAGAGAGCTTTTCCTCCAAATCGTTTACGGACGTTCTCAGAGTGCGTTCTCAGAAGGCGGCCTGGTAATCGGTGCAGGCCTTGAGGATCTGGGTAAGGGATTACGTTCACAGGTTGGTACAATGTATGGTACTTTAGCTAAAGGCCCTCGCTATCTGGAAATGACAGACGGCTATGTTACAGGTATTGCTCTTAATGAAGATGATGAAATAATCGGCTACCAGTTTGTAAACTTCGGTAAGATGATGGATTTCATCAAAGGCGGAGACGACGCTAATACAGCTTTTGAAAAGGCTAAGGGTCAGTACGGCAGAGTAGCTGACGCAGTTAAGATTGTTGATCCGAGAAAAGAATAAGGAGGATTTGTAAAATGGCTTTATTTGAATCATATGAAAGAAGAGAAAAGCAGATTCTCGAAGTTCTTGGACAGTACGATATCAAGACAATTGAAGAATGTGCTGACGTTTGCAAGGCTAAGGGTCTTGACATATACAAACTTGTTGAAGGTATTCAGCCGATCTGTTTTGAAAATGCAAAGTGGGCTTACACAGTAGGCTGCGCTATAGCAATAAAGAAGGGCTGCACAAGAGCCGCTGACGCTGCTGCTGCTATCGGCGAAGGTCTACAGGCTTTCTGTATTCCCGGTTCAGTTGCAGATCAGCGTAAGGTTGGCTTAGGTCACGGAAACCTCGGAAAAATGCTGCTTGAAGAAGATACAGAATGTTTCGCATTCCTCGCAGGTCACGAATCATTTGCTGCTGCTGAAGGCGCAATCGGTATTGCAGAAAAAGCAAATAAGGTACGTAAGAATCCTCTTAGAGTTATTCTAAACGGACTTGGCAAGGACGCAGCTCAAATCATTGCAAGAATCAACGGCTTTACATATGTTGAAACAGAAATGGATTACCACACAGGCGAAGTTAAGGAAGTTTTCCGTAAGGCTTATTCCGACGGACTTCGTGCAAAGGTAAACTGCTACGGCGCTAACGACGTAACAGAAGGCGTTGCAATCATGTGGAAGGAAGGCGTTGACGTTTCTATAACAGGTAACTCAACAAATCCTACAAGATTCCAGCACCCGGTTGCAGGTACATATAAGAAAGAATGTATCGAAAAGGGCAAAAAGTACTTCTCTGTTGCATCAGGCGGCGGTACCGGACGTACACTTCACCCTGATAATATGGCAGCAGGTCCTGCTTCATACGGTATGACTGACACTCTCGGAAGAATGCATTCTGACGCTCAGTTTGCTGGTTCATCATCTGTACCGGCCCACGTTGAAATGATGGGACTTATCGGTATGGGAAATAATCCTATGGTTGGCGCTACAGTTGCTTGTGCAGTTGCAGTTGAAGAAGCTATGAATGGTTAATTTAAATAAAATCCATGTTAAAAATCCTCGTAAACAGTATATTTACGAGGATTTTTTTATAATTTCAATTAAATAAAATAAACTGTCAATATACATTTATATATTGACAGTTTTTTATTGGATATAAACTTTTTTCAATTATTTGTCCGCACTGCTCTCACTGTCACTCGGCTTTGACCACTGAGAGTACATGTAAACAGAGTCAAATCCCAATTATTTTCAGAGCCAAACTCCATTGCTTCAACATCTCTGCCATCGACTGTTTCGGTCTGAACAGCTTCATACTCATATACAATTCCCTTGCCATCTGTAAAAATAATAATATCTCCGCTTCCGAGTTCCTGTAATCTTCCAAAATGAGAACGATAATTGTGCGCTGCAATAATGAGATTTCCTCTAGCAGCCGATCCGGAGTAACGGCATGGAGAAATATCCAAATTATCATAACTCCATTCACTAAGTACAGGAAGTTCTAATTGAAGGGACGGAATGAAAATTACTCCTGCATAAGTCCTTCCGTTTACCTCTATAAAGTTATCCTGAATCGGTTCATTGCTCTCATACTCCTTAAATAAATCATTATTATTCAATTCGTTACCGTCATATGTAGAAATTTGCGGAATTTCTAATCTTAATTCTTCAAGAAGCTCCTGTGATGCTTTTCCGCCATGACTGTCCTTATTTAAATTGTACAAAACAAGGGACAACGCCGCCAAAAGCAACGCTGCCCCAATAATAATGCACAAGCGTCCATGCATTTTTTTCATTAATTATCCCTCTTATTTCCTGATTTTAAGCGTACTCCTACAGTTATGAAAATCACTCCTCCGCAAGCCATAACAGGAACCGGCCACCAAAGCAATCCGGTTTGCGGAAGCTTTGTATTAGTGTTATTTGACACATTCGAACCGTTTGCAGAATTTGTATTTATAACAGTCGGTCTTGTAGATCCATCAGAAGTTACTGTAGTTGAAATAGTAGTTTGTGTAGGAGTTTTGTCACTGTAAGTATTTACAATCGCAAATTGTTTTTCATTTGAACGATAAACAACCGTATAATTTTCAGGAACTTTAACTTCTTTTACACGCCAATCAATATTTGATTCTGCCGTCCACAAATAAGTCCAATCATTAGACTCATCAAGAGTTACAGTTTCATATAATTTTTCATCACCATAAATTTCAACACTAATTGAAGCTGCCCTTTTTTCAAGAGCGTTTTCATCATTTTCCCAAATCTTTTTTACAGCATATTTTGAATTTTCTCCTGAGGCGACTTTTGTTGATAGCTTAGGATAAGCCTCCAACTCAACATTTTTTCCATCCTCAGATTTCATAATTTCAACCAAAATTGCTGAAGGAATATAAATCGTATCCCCAACTTGAATATTTTTACCGCAGACCATATACAATCCCGTATTCAAATCATCAAATTTTAACAAACCGTCTTTTCCGGTTTCACCCTTAGCCAAAGCCGGTATTTTATCAAGAACTGCGTAATTTTCCAAAGTTTCCGCAACCTCAGTAATAGCTGATGAGGACATGTCCTCTAAAGAAACAGGATACTTAGCAAAATCTCCTTCAAGAACTAAATTGCCTCCCTTTCGTGAACCGACCCGATATAAGTCCCAATGCATACCGGTAAGGGTTACTTCTTCGGTTTTACAAATAAGTGTCAAGCTGTTAACGGCTGAATCTGCTGAAACACTCAGCAATCCTGCCATCAGCCATAATATAACCCCAACTATACCAAACACAGCTCCAAAACGCCTGCAAGCTTTCATATGCATATATTAATCACCCTCCTCCTTTTGATTTGGAAGCCTATATAATGTATTTCTATTTATAATAGATTTTTTCTTTTTTAATTTTCCGCCGAAAATCCAAAAAATCAGTAAAACAATAATCAATGGTGCCGCAATAAGCGGAACAACAAGCATTGGGTCAACCTGAACTGCATCAGAGGTAAGCTTTAAATTATGACCATAAACGGTATCAATTCTATGGGAACGCAGCAATAATCTGTGCGTATTAATACCATACGGGGTACATGTCATAAGTGTAATATAATCTCCTCCGGGAATAATAGCAAGTTTTTCCATTTCATTTGGTTTAACAATAAAAATTTCTTCCACTTCATAAGTCAAAACCTCATCCAACACAGTAACGGTAAATGTATCCCCAACCACCATTTTGTCCAAATCACTGAAAAGCTTGGCGGAAGGCAATCCTCTGTGTGCCGAAATAACTGAATGAGTATTTATTCCTCCTACCGGAAATGAGGAACCCTGCAAATGTCCGGCAGCGATGTTCAGAACTTCTTCATCTGTACCATGATATATAGGAAACTCAGCTTTAATAGACGGAATTGAAATATATCCCATAATTCCCGAATCCGAAATATCAAGAATATTTTCATAACCGGAAATTTTATTGTACTGTGAAAACGGAGCTTGCAGCTGTGCCAATTGGTTATTATAATCATGTGCCTCGGCAATTATACGTTCAGATTCATTGTCATCCAATTCGGCAACGACTCGATTATAGTTTGCGATTGCACGTGTTTGAACCTTGGAATTCCACCAATCACTGATTATAGGATAAAGCATTACGGAGAGCCCCACCAGTAAGATTAATATTAATACAATTGTAGAAATCATATTTGATTTTTTTCTTCTCATGGAACCCTCCCTAATGCCTGCCGGCAAAAGACTTCACCGGCAGGAATTTAAGGTTATAACAAAATTTTACTTCTTAAATTAATCTTCACGATTGTTCATACGCTTCTTTGTAATGAGAGCTACGCCTGCAAGAGCAACAACGCATCCGCCGCCTACATAGAAGAGAGTTGTACCAATACCGCCCGTTGATGGTAACATTGTTCCCTTGTTATTTTCTATAGTTCCTGCTACTATACCATCATTCGGATTAACATTTTCATCTGTCTTACTATTAACACTACCTGTTAAGTTGATTAAAGCAGCCTCAGCATTAGCATAATCATCCTGTGTAAATGCTGTATTAGCATCAATCACTGCTCCAAATGCTGTATCAGGAATGTTATATTCTTCTGACCAATTAAGCTCTTTCAATTTGTATTCGCCGTCATCAAGACCTATGATCTTGAAAATACCGTTGGCATCAGACTTAAGTGTAGTTGCACTCGCTTCATCATCAACCCAACCTGTAAAGAAACCGGCGTCATTTACTGTTGCCCATTGACCTTTATCATTACCGAGTTTAAATTCTGCGTTTTCAATTGCAGCATTTGTAGCCCCATCAATCTTAGTAATATCAAGTTCATAAGTAAAAACAATTACCTTATCTTCAGGAGTTTCACCGGTATCATCAGGTTTAGATGAACCATCGCCTGTTTTGTTAGGATTGTTAGAATATTCAAGCTTTACTTTATTTTCCTGACCGTCACGACCTATAATAGCTGTATTATCTCCTGTAACATTTAGCTTAGCTGTATATGTAACAGTTACAGTAGTTTTATCATCAACTGTAAGACCTTCAACACCCTTAAGATCCTTAATAACAACGTTCATATCGTTTCCGTTGGATTCAATAGTATAATCAGTATCCTTAATCAAAGTTTTTGTACCGGCTGTAACAACAATATTCTCAGGATTTCCGAATGTATCATCCAGTGTATCTGTAAAATTCATATAGTAGTGATCATACTCATTAATATTAGATGGCATTGTAGCAATAATCTTAAACGGAACATCTGTATTAGCGTCCCAGTCAGCTACGTCATTGAATCCTGCACCATAACCGTCATCTGTTGTAATATCATCTTCCTGAACCTTCTTTACAACAGTAGGATAATCAATTTTTGTAGTAACTTCTACATTCTCACCGCCAACAACCTGTAAAAGACCAAGAGTAAAAGCAGAGCCTACAGGATTTGTAGCAGTAGCTGCTGACTCATCAGCCATTACATAGTAACCGTCGGCGATACCGCTAATTTTTCCCTCAGCATATGTACCGGACTTTGTTGCAGCGTTTGCAACTGCCAATTTGGCAAAAGCCTTTGCTTCGTCAGAGTTATCAGTCCATTTGCCAACAATATCAGCTACTGCCTGTGCGCCTGCTGCGTCATTTGTTATGTCTACATCTTTAAAAGAAGCTCCAATAATTGTTGAATCAGCTTTAATAGCAGTGATGAATGCAGCTACATCAATGCCGTCACCCCAACCGGTAATAGTCAAGTTTGCATCTGTATCGTTATATGTACCTGCAAATACCTGATATGCTGCTACAGCAGTATGTGTCATTTTGTCATTACCGGCAATAACTGTAATTGAATTATCACCGCTGGCTGCTGAAACAGAAAGTGAAGAAGCCATTGGAACAGAAAGAGCGGCTGCCATTAAAGTTGCTGTAATAACAGCATTGAGTTTCTTAAATTTTTTCATAATAAATTTCTCCGATCATTTAATTTTGTCTTTTGTGGTACTGCGGTGAGCACAATATGTGCCCCGCAGAATCCACTAACGTTTGTTTATTTTTCGGCAAATTTCCATCGCCGTTTGATAAGATAGTAAGCAGCGAACGAACTCAGCAAAATTACTGTGCCCGTAATATAATACCATGTTGTTCCTTTTCCGCCGGTAGAAGGCATGGTAACAGAAGTATCAACAACTTTGTTTCTAATTGTTGCAGTAGGATTATCTCCCGGATTTATTGCGTTAATACAGAAATCCGTATTTTCATCGCCGTCATCATATTTATAGGAAACTTCAAAACCTGCCGCACTCTTTTCATCTTCCTCTACCCAATAGTAATAAGGATTTCCATCTTGATCATAGGCAGGAAGATTTACAAGTTTTTCCCAATTATCAGTGTATTTAAGGTTAATTGAGAGAATATTACCAATCCATTCACCTTCGCCGACTGAATTAACATTTGCTCTGCTGCGATATAAAGAAGCAGATCTGCGAAGTGAATATGTGTTGGAGGATGCGTAATTAATCGTGTAATTTAATTTTATATCACCGCCATTATCAAGTGTAATTCTATTAATGCTTCCTTTAAAGTTATTAAGTATAATTTTTGAATTTTCCATAGTCACTTCAAAATTCTTTGAATTAGGATTAGTAATTTCTAAAGAACCATAATTTTTAATATAAAAATCTCCAAACCATTCATTTGTAGTACTTGATACTTTAATCCAATTTTGACTATAAGCATTCATATTTATAACTTCTAACACAATACTATCAACAAAAGCATCTGACATATCATCTTTAATGTAAAAAGTTTCTCCGGCATTTACAGTTCCGCTGTTGACCTCTCCTCCTCCGCCGTTAGATGTTGTGGTAGTAATAGTAGTTGTTATTACGGAGGTTGTAGTTGACATTGACGTTGATGTTGTTATATTAGTTGGCGTTGATGATGGTACGGTTTTAACGGTAGTTGTCGTTGTTGTATTTTCAGTAGTGCTAACAGTTTGAGTTTCAGCAGTAATAGTAGTTACTATCGGGGCATCGCTCCGATTGGTTGACCTATGAATATTTACCGTAACCGAATCTGCTTCATGATTTTGACCATCTGCCCATTCCTTTTTGATTTTCAAACCAAGAGTCATGGTATTAGTTAATTCAACGGTCTTATTTTCACTGTCAATAGAGATTCCGTCATTGTTAACTTCAGAAGTCAGAACATATCCATCAGGAACCATTTCCACAACCCGGTAATAATATTTCACTCCGGAATCATTTTCAGAAGGTAAATCAACGTAAGAATATGTCCACTCAGGATTAGGAGAAGGAGTCGGATAATCATAATCAATCCAATCGCCATTCTCACCAAGCTTTTGCTGAAGCTGTAATGTCAAACTATCAGGTCTGCCATTACCGTTGCCGTCATTCCAGTTTTTCTTAACTGTAATGTCCAAAGATTGGGTAACCTTTGTATTGATTAAGCTAATCGGTGACATATCCTCATCACTGATTATCTGACCATTAGCCTTGTAGCTTGTATCCCATCCATTAATAGGTTTTTCCTTAATGTAGTAAACATAATTATTTTTTCCGTCTGATTTTTCCAAATCGCTGATAGTGAGAGACCAATTACCGTTTTCATCAAGAGTTATTGTATATTCTCCAACCTTTTCCGCTTCTGTCAAATCAGTCGGGCAATCGTCGATGTTTACCGGAGCATTGGTTGATGTTGTAGAACTTGTAACACCGTAATAAACATTTATTGCATCATAAAAAGCGCTTGCTATCTCAGCATAACCATTAGAATCCGGATGTACTCCATCATATAATAACTCTTTATTCTTAATTTTTTGAGAGTAAGCATCAACGAATCTTATTGTTTTGGTAGCTTCGCTTTGTTGCAGTTCATTTACGACTTCTTTCAGCATATCATTATAAGAATCAATCATTTGGTTGATTCCGTCTTCAAATTCCTGTGCTTTTTCAGCACCCATAGAAGCATCTACCCAATTAACACCTATTGATTTAGCCAATGCAGTATGAACACTGCAATAGTTGATATTAGCTTCTACCGAACCGTCAGACTTAACAAAATCTTCATATGGAACACAACCCAATAGTACAACAAAATCAGATGTTTTAGCATTTTGATAAGCAGTCTGAATCATTTGCTTTACAGCCGCTTTCATTTTAGCTTTTCTTTCTGTATTGTCTTCTCCATAAAGTTCCCAGTTACCTTTATTAATGTCATTAGTACCTGCAATTATACACATTACATTGGTATCAATATAGTCAACACCTTGACTCCATTTACCAGTGCCTTGCTTGCTTATTCGTGATGAAATTTCAGAAACTACCTGGCCGCTAATACCATAATTTCCCACCTCATTAAGTACTCCATCATCCTTCAATAAGCTTTCTAATTTATGAGGATAGTCATCTGACGTTGTCCAAAATCCATCGGTAATTGAATCACCTACTGATATAACTTTCAAACTAGACGGTAAATTCTTAGAAGATGTATCATCACCGCCGGAAGTACCGCTGTTTTGCAGACGTCTATATAATTCTACAACAATTTCTTCAGGCAATCCATTGGTAATTTCTTCACCTTTATCATTAACCCAACTCTTATTTACAGTAAGACCGCCGGGAACCGTATTGCGGATTTTAACACTTTGAGTAGCAGCCTTGTCAACTCTGTTATATGACGGTGTATAATGTTTTGAAGTATCCGAAACCGTCATACTGATTTCAACAGGATAGTAAAAATACCTGCTGACATTTTCATCCTTGTAAGCTAAATCGCTCCAAGTATGTTTCCATTGATTTCCTGCATATAATGTAACTTCACCGTTTTCCACAGCGGAAACCGTATTATCAGATGGCAATGTACCCTTTGATAATGCTTCAATTTCCTTATCGGATAAGCTTCTGGACGATTTATAAAGCTTTATCTTAATACTGTCGGATTGATGCAGTTCATTTCCGTCTCCCCATTCCTTTTCAACATTTACCTCAATTTCTGAAGGCGTATTGTTTTTATTGGTAATGGTAAACTCACCGGTGTTACCGTTTGATACACCTGTACAACTGATTTTATATCCATAAAGCTTTAACTTTTCTTCAGCTGTCAAGTCTTCGAGATATTCCTCTACTTTATATGAAACATACTCATCCTTGAGATATTCAGACGGAACAACCTCTTTCCAATTTCCATCAGGAGTCAAAGTACCTGTATATAACTCAACCTGCTGTGAATTAGAAGTTATTCCATAAAGCTTGTAAGTTATCTTGTCTAAAGGAATACTTTCCGCTTCCATTGGGGTACCGTTTGAATAAACCCATAATTTCTTAACAGTCAAACCTTCTGTATTATTAATGGTAACTGTTCCGGTAGAGTCATCACTGTCTTTGTCACCCTTATTCAAAGCATTTCCGATATAAATCGGTTTATATGAACCAATCGCCCCGGATTCGTTTTTATAAGTACCATCGGACTGCAAATAATACCACGCTGAATTTCCCAGAGTATAATCAAGCGTATAACCTGTTTCCTTTACATAATAGTAAATCGGTCTGCCGTTTACACCACTGGGCAAGTCTTCCCATATAGCAGATTCATTGGATAAAATTTCTTTTTCATTGTTAAAACTGCTGTCAAGAAGTCCCAGCGACTCAGCATTTGCCAGCTTTGCATCAGCAGGTATGCCGGTAGGTGATTTTGTATAAGACCATAAAAGTTCAACTTTTACCTTAGATTTAAAGTGATCTTCTCTGTCCCATGTTTTTTCTGATTTAACATTGATCAATTGATTATTGTAAATATTAGCAGAACCGCCCGTACTTACTTTAATCAGATTTGCCGATGTAACACCATCCGGATATTGTGAAATCTTTTTCGTTCCATATTCAATATAGTGAGTGGAAACAAAACTCTTTAAGAAGTTGTAATAATCACTGTTCTTAAAACTGTCCGGATTTTTCGCATAAGCAATCAATAAAGATTTCAAGTCAGGATATTCAGCAGTGAAAGTAAGGTTAGAACCCTCATAACCTTCAGGCGGAACAATTTCTATAACCTTATAGAATTCACCGTCATTCAAATCCACTTTATAAGGTTCTCCCTTAATATTGATTGTTACAGCATTATCAGGAACTTGATTTCCGTCTGCCAGTGAATCAAATGTAAGAGAATGCCTGATATTGTCGGTGGATTGCACATCATTTTCATCAATATCGACCCATGTTTTATTATCATATTTCTGCCATTGATCTTTAACAGCAAAATTCCACTTATTATCTCCGGCATATTTAGCAATCAAGAAACCGGCATTTAACTGTAAACTATAGTCATTTATATCATATTTAACAATCTGCGGCATATTACCTGTTGTAACCGTTGCAGCAGTACTGTTTACAATAAATGACTTATCATCAGTAGAATCAGTTGCCTGAGCATTACCGGTATTCAAAGAAATTGAATTTGAAGCAGTAAATATATCATTTCCGCCCCATGGAACACCGTCGATTTTAGTACCGAGATCAATACCGTCCTTAGAGAGCTTATATGAATAAGTAATTTTAAGAGCTGTTTCATCAGGAACGGTAAGATTAATTTGTGCAGCAGAGAAATTTGTCATTTTTTCATAACTTGAACTTATAACTTCTGCTTTTTTAAATTTTTTATTATTCCAATCCTCATCGACCCATTCGCCGGATTCATTTATTTTCTGTTCTTTTATTATAACTTGGTGATAATAGTTATGCTCAACTTTTCCGGTCCAAACATATGTTGCAAACCCGTCTGCATCATAATTAAGAGTCACTCTTTTATCATCAATTAAATAATTGCATGTTGTATTTGGCTCACCGGTGATTAATATTTCTACAGACACTTCATCATTAATTGTATGCTGACCATTATCAGCATCTTGAAAACTTAAATATCCATTATCACAACTGCCGGCAATGTTTAGATTAACAATTTCCGTGTCTTTCTTATTATAATCTACTGTATATCTGTATTCATTGTGGTTAAGAGGACGTATAACAGTTGCGCCTGTTACATTTCCGTTCTCATCCCAATCAGCATTTACTTCTTCTACAGTAATATTATCAAGTCTTGCGGAGAGTTTTTCCATAATCTCAGCTGCTGTAAGACCGGCATAACTATCAAACATAAATGAGTCTGTCAAATCATATTCATCAGTATTTGAAAGTTTTTTGCCTTCAGGATTTACATATACAACATATTTTACAATACCGCCGTTTACATATATGTTGTTATCTTTATTTGTACCGGCTTCGTCATTTACAGACTTACCTAAAAGACCTGCATCAGAAATATCCGGACCTCCTATTGTTTTTTCAACAACATCAACACTAACTGTCTGGCTTTCGCCTTCATAGATAATGGTATTGTCTACACGGTAACTCTTAGACTCATTATATGAATTATCAAATGTACTAACCGGAATACCGGTATAGTAAACAATTTTTGAGTTATGAGCATAAACTTTGAATTCAATAGTATTGCCTGAATATGTATAATTATTATCTTCTAAAGTCCAAAAATTACCAACATCATTATATATACACGGATATTTTAACGAACCTCCAAAACTACCTGTTTCACCTAAGTCATAACCCTCCAACAAAACAGATTCATCGGAAAGAGTATCCGTTATTGCAGCATCTTGCTTGGGCAAATTAATCTGCCAGCCAAATACATAGTATTCTGTACCGTTATATGTAGTTTTTTGCAGATCCTTGTAAGCCAATTCATTGGATTGCAATGGATTACCGTTTTTATCCAATGCTATTTTTTCAATAGCCGCTTTTTTAGTATTGGTAATTGTGAACTCTCCCGAGTTGATACCGTTTTCATTAGAATATGATACCTTATATCCGTCGGGAACATCAACTTCTACGGCACGATAATAATAAAACTCATTATGATCTGCCGTTTCCTTAGGTAAATCATTCCATGTATAAGCATTGTGCCAATTTCCGTAACCGTCATGAGTTAATGTTTGAGTATAAGCGCTTTCATCAACAGATTCATCAATAGCCTCCCACTTACCGTCGGAATTCTTATAAATAGTTTCCCATTCTCCGTTCGCTCCAAGCTTACGCTGAAGCATATATTTAATGCTTTGAGGTCTTGTCGAATCGTTATTGTCGCCTACCCAGTTCTTTTTGATTGAAACGCTAACATTTTCAACCATACTGTCATCACGAAGTTCAAATGTATAATCGGTATCTCCGGACGAGCTGTTGCCAAAGCTTGCATTGTTAGAAAACTTACTTTCGGTAGACTCACCCTCAGCAGGCTTATTTACTCCCGAAACATCAGCAGTAGTTTCATATTCAACACGCATGTATTTATAACCTTGGTCATCAATATTACTGTTGAATGTAATTCTAAACTGCTTTGCATGACCTTCACTGATCGTATCGGCATTTTGTCCGGCAGAATCATAAAACTCAATATTATAATCCGTTCCTTCGGTCAGTAGTTTTTCTTCGCCCGACTCACTTTTTTTGACATATAATTTAATATTGTTTTTCTGTGTTTCAATATTAAGGTAATGATCACCGCCGTTTGTAGCGTTCATTACGTCAACTAAAACCTTACCGTTATCAATGGAAGAAAAACCTGAATCCTGAATGAGATTCAATTCCCATTTCAGTATTTTTGCTTCATTTTCAGTCATTTCGCTGACATATTCCATATCATTGGCATTACTTTTAAGTGTTTTAACAAGCGAATCTCTAGTTGATATAGTTACTTGTCCGTTTTCATTGTTATCATGATTATCACTAATGCTGTTTTTGATGACCTTTTCACCGTTCTCATTAGTTGAAACTTCCGTTCCGTCTTCGCCTGCATTTTTTACTTCGGTTGTATAAGTAAATGTAATATCATGTATTCCGAGTACTTTACTTTCGTCTTGAACTTCAGAGAAAGGAGCAGCTTCGGTGATTGTAAGCGTACTGCCATTTTTAGTTATTGATGCGTACTCAACGTAAGCATTTGCACTACTGCTCCAACCGGTTAAAATAATTTTATCATTTTGAGCGTCATACTTAGCCGTCAGTCCGGAATGTCCAAAGTTTGCCGATGAAACATTAATATTACTCAAATCAATGTTCTCAAAAGACGGGTCTGTCAGTTCATAACCGTTTAAAGTAATTTTTTTATTATTTCTGTCATTAAGCGTTGCGTTTACAGACCAAGTAATCAAACCCGTATCATAACTGTGCTCGCCTTTTTTATTAAGCTTATAAGGATTATCAGAATTATAATTCACACTTGCAGGACTTTTATTAGCTTCATTTCCATTAGGATAAAGAAGCGCTGCAGTATTCTCAACATTTATATAATTATTGCCGCCGCTGCTAATATCCGAAATGTCCTGTTCATATGTAATAACGACCGAGCTTGGAGCCGAATCCCCGAATACAATTTTATTTCCCTGTAATTCAAAAGCCACATCTTTTCCGTCGGAAGTCACCTTCAAATTAGCTGCATCGGAAAATCTATCATCGGAAACCTGATAACCCTCAAGCGAGGTTCCGTACGGACTCGATACATTTATATTCCAATAAACTGTCTTATCATGTGCACCTGTAACATCATAGTCCGGTTTACCGCTTTTTGTAATATTTGGTTTTGAAAGGGTAACCGGTTTTTTATCCTTAGCCACTTCCGTATCGGAATCGGGACTAAGAAGCTTAGCTTCGTTTTCCTTTGTAAGATTACCGTTTTGATAATCTGCATTAATATCGTCAATGTATTCTTTATAAGTAAATGTAACAGTTGCATCTCCGTTTTCATCACGAGGCGGGTCAGACTCGAATACAAAGTTTCCGTCTGCATCAAAACTGCCAAGACCGGAAGGATTTATAGTAATATTATCACTGTTCGTAAATTTTTGGTCCACAAGCTTATAACCGTTTAATGATTGGTTATAATAACTAGATAGAGAAACTGTCCATTCGATATAAGGTTTTCCCGTTTCATCAACAGATTTAACAGAACCGGATTTTATAATAGCATAGTTCTTATCGGGGAACTGAACATCAAGTGTCAGATCACCTATAGTTATAACACGGTCACCGTCTGCATCATTATCTCTTGATACTGTACCGTTAAAAGTTATATCACCGGTAAAGTTCGGACTTTTTGAGATTTTATCATCAATATAAGAATCTAAAAATTGAATAACTATCAATCCGTTTTCATTGATAGAAAAATATCCGGCTGTAACACCGCCGTCAATAACAGTTTTATCATTACCGTAATATTCATCAGGAACCGTAACACCGTCCGGCAATTGATAATAAATACAAGGACGTTCTTTTGTAACGGTATTTATCCCGCCTTCTGTACTTGAAATAGTATATTGTAATTCAAACCTTAAGTTAACGCTTGTATCATCCGATCCTTCAGGCACCTTAATGGTTGCCGAATTACCCGTTTGTTCAAGCGGATATTTATTGTCTACCACCCAAACCTGTGCTGATGTAATATTATTTGTAAAATCCTTTGAAGGATTACCATTCGTATCATTACCCGGAATCTCATTTGCCACACCTGAGAAGTAAGGATTATCAGTATTAGGTCTTGGAGGTCCATACGGATGCTGACGAGTGGTCTGACTATCCTTTCCGCTGGCAGAATACATCATAGGCATATCATCTGTATATTGTGTATCTTCCGCCGTCATACTTATCGCCGGCATTATTAAGCTGAACGGCACCGCAAAAGAAACCATAATTGAAAGAGCCATAAGAAAAGCAAGATATTTTTTATGCCTTTCATGATTCTTTAGAAATTTAAGAATTATCGACTGAAATTCCTTCACGGATTACTCCCCCCTTTTAAATGCTTTTTCATCTGTAATTTGTACATTATCTAAAAATAAACAATCATTTAAACAATACCGATACATTCCCATGGCCAAAGTCTCAAAATAACCTTTCCGATAATATATTCATCTGCAATACTGCCGACCGAAGACGATCGACTGTCAATCGAAACCGAACGATGATCACCCATAACAAAGACCCTGTTATCAGGCACCTGATACGGTAATTCTATGTCGCACTCTCCCAAAGCCTTCTCACTGAGATACGGTTCATCAAGAACAACGCCGTTGACATATACTGTACCGTCCTCGCTGATATCAATAATATCTCCGGCCGTTCCAATTACTCGTTTAAGCAAAATTTTATTATTAAAATAAAAAGCCACAATATCTCCGCTTTTAAAGTTACTTCGCTTATTGCATATTATAAGTTCGTCATTATTCAATGTCGGAGACATACTTTCACCTGTAACACGAAGAACCGGAAGAAAAAGCATTGATATCAAAACAGCAACAGCTGCTACTACAAGCAATGAAGCAACTGTATTATACAAAGTTTTCAAATAGCCTCTTTTATATCTAATACGCTTCATTTCAGATTCAAGCTGTACAGCTGTAGGAAGATCCCTTATTTTCTCACTGTTCATGCCTGCCTCACTGCTCCGTTCCGACCTTTTTACGTTCACTGCTGCCGGACGCATTGTACTGCTGTCCGTTAATAAAGCAGCTTTCTGCAGCATTCTTCACAGCGTGAATTATTTCCTGCATACAATTTTCGGATAATTCCGTTTTTGAGTTAAGAGCAGCCTTTGTCAATTCATCAATACGTGCTCTCAAGCTTTCATTTTCCTGCTTCACATCACTTAATTCCTTCTGAAGATAAAACATAATTTCCAGCAATTCAGCACGTTTAAGCTTACGCAATTCCTTGTCTGTCATATTTTCTCCTTTCCGGAAAATAAAGTTTAATTTTAGCTTTAGAGTATATCATTAAAATCAATTTATTATATTATAAACCTTAATATTAAAAATGTCAAGAAAAAACCTTCAATCCCAATTAAATTAGTGCATAATAACGAATGTTCAAGTGTTTTGATTCATTATAAGCGGTTTTTGTTCGGCACATTGCACATAATAACGATTTGCTTGGAAAACTTTTTAGTAATAATACATTTTAAATTCCATTTTTTAACAAAGCGGAAATAAAATTATTAAAAATTCTTACTCCGTTGATATACTCTATTATACAATTGAAAAAGTATTTTTTCAATTTAAAAAATTTGTAAAACAAAGAAGGATTTGACAGTATAATAAAAAAATGGAACTTATTAAATAAGCTCCATTTTTTCAATGTATCACAATTATTCTGTTTTGTTTTTTTAAGTATGCCGAACAGCAGCCCCAAACGGCATCAAAGAAAGCTTTGCTAATTTAAACATTTGTTTACCAAATGGAATTCCAATAATCGTAATAGACAATAAAACTCCTAAAAACAAATATCCGATAGCCATAGGGATTCCGCTTATTATAAGCCAAAATATATTTGCGATTAAAGACATTGCTCCTCCGCCATAGACAACTTCTTTACCGAAAGGAAAAAATGCAATAGAAGCGAATTTAAAACACTGTATTCCAATCGGAATACCAATTATAGTAATACACCAAAAGCATCCGGACAAAATCCAACTTAAACCGCTTATAAGCCCTCCCAAAATGAACCATAATAAATTTCCTATTATACTCATATACTCACTCTCCTAAGATAAAATTACCGGTTAATATCAAAACATATTAGTATCATATAAAATATATTCTAACATAATCTGTCTTATTTCTCAATCCGTATAAAAGAATTTAGTATGTATATATAAAATTAAAGCTCAGCATTTATGCACAGTATACAATAACTTTAATGCCATGTTATATGGTACATACCCTTGTGAATACATTATAGCAAGGTGGTGGTGGTGATTGAAGTACCGTGAGTTTACTTATGTAGGAGAGCCTGCTCCGCAAATTACAGAACAGAAATACGCAGCGTTTTATCTGCAATATCAAAAGTCAATACTTGCCTCTCTGAAAAAAAGAGAGCTGCTGACTTATTCACAATATGACCGCTGCATTGAGGAAATAGAAAATCAATACAGCAACACAAAATAAAGCCAAGCTTAACCGCTTGGCTATTTATATAGACTAAAATAAATTAAAGTTACTGCTGAAAAGGTTTAAGAACTTAATATTCCATATATTTCATCTTCACATGCAATAATATTCTTTAACAGATTAATATATTGATTTCCAAAAATTAAGTTTCCCTTTAGATAATCTCTGTATAAAACTCTGTACAATAACAACCAATTAGTAACAGAATTGTCCAAAGCATTTATCAATTTTGTGCCTGTTTCGTCAACATTACTGTTATTTTCTTTTAAATAATACCATAATAATTTTCTGCGTCCTTTAATATTCCAAATTTTCCAATTTAAATATTTAACCATACTTCTGTCATATGAAGGAGCTACAGATTCCAAGTTAATACATTCCATTTCCAATAATTCCTTTAGCTTCAGCAATGCTTGTCTGCCAAAGAAATAAGTTTCACCGTCTTCTATTTCACTTTTCAAAATATAATTATTTTTTGAATTTATAAATGCATATAACGGATCATTAATATATTTATCAATAGTATTGAAATTAAAATCAACAACAAAAATACTGCTAATATCCTTAGTCACATTATACAAAATATTTTTAGGCAAAACTCCCACTTCTTTGTTACCTGAAAATGCGTTAAATCTGCCAAACGATATTACACTGGGATTATCTATATAGAAAAAATTATCCGTATCTTCACCGACAATTAAAAATACATGATGTGTTCTGATTTGATTAAGCTTATAAGTTTCATCAAAAAATGATGAATACGGCAGTCTTTCAACAATTGTTTTAATAATCGGTATTTCGCCGGAATTTAAAATTTCACTGACTTTATTAACGGTATTTTCATTTTCTTCATATTCTTTTAATGAAAATAAATTTTTATTAAAATTATTTTCAATCGTTTCAAAACAAGCGATACTGTTATCATTATATAAACTTAATTTAACAGTAATTTCATTTAAAAATGCCTTATAATAATCATTGCGAAAATTATATTTATTTTTCAATATTACATATGCACTTTGTACGATGCAATCTCCAAGAGAATCCACAATTTCATCTGCCGTACCGTCATCATTATAATAATAATGCATACTCAAATAATCTTTCAAGGCAATCCCCCTTTTACTGCCAATTTTCCATAACAGCATTTATTTTAACCGGTTCATCATATTGATCATCCCAGTACCAATAATAAGTATCACATTCAGGCAGCCCTTTATCCAATGCCCTGACAGACAATACAAAACGATTTCCCTTTGCATCCAAAGCATAGATTGTAACACCGCCTCTGAAATCGGTTTTTATAGCTCTTAAATCATTTAATGCCTCATAACAAGCTTCTTTCAATGTCATATTCATTTTTAAATAAAGGATAACAGATCTTGCGGTATTAGACCTTAAGGTCAATTCTCCCATACCGGTACAAGCAGCTGCTCCGTATCTATTATCAGCATAAATACCTGAACCGATAACAGGTGAATCTCCGAGTCTTCCGGGATATTTAAAGCTCCAGCCGCTTGTACTTGAACCGGCACTGAAATTTCCGTCATTATCCTGAGCAAGAAAAACTGTAGTCCCTTTTGCCGTTTTATTATTTGCAGTTAACATTGACAATCTGATTAAACTTACGTCCGGCCAATTATTTGATTCACATAAATTACGGTTCATATTAAGCCAGTCAGTCCAGTCCTTATAAGTGCGCACTGTAAGATTGTCTCCTGATTCCGCATTGCAATCCTCAGCGAATTTAGCCGCACCGTTTCCGGCAAGAAAAACATGCGGCAATTTTTCCATTACATTTCTGGCGACGGAAATGGGGTGTAAATATCCGGACAAAGCTCCAACTGCTCCCGCATTAAGCGTTAAACCATCCATAATGCCGGCATCCAATTCTACTGTTCCAAGCAGATTCGGATGCCCTCCATATCCTACCCATCCTGCTTCTGGATCAGATTCCACTAATCTAATTCCGGATTCAATAGCATCCAATGAGGAAAAATTCCGATTAAGCATTTGAACAGTCTTATTGATTCCATTTGCTGCCACTGAATTAGTCAATAATACCGCCATAAAACATACTTTCCTTTTCCTTTAATAATTTTTCAGTCAAATTATTGTCAATATCCTTTGCTCTATAAATATAATCTTTTGAAATTTCATTTTCACCGTCTATAGCCATTGATTCTGATTTTCTTAAACAGAATCTGACCTTTATCTCTTTTATTTGTTTATCTGTCAAGCTTCCGTTCTTAAAAGCTATATCCGCTGCCGCTTGAATACTTCTCATATCAATAATACTCTTAATCATATTAAACGTATGCGTTCCCCCTGAGGAACTTCTTGATCTGGACCCGTTAATCGTTTGCGGTATCCTATACCCGCTGGGAATCAAAGGAGTGTAAACAAATTGATACCCTGCTGCAGAATATGTAAGCCAAGTATAATAATCCTCCGACACCCTTTCAATAGGAAACGGATGCTTTAACGCCGCTTCGGTACGAACGCTTGTAGACGATGTAAGATTAACATATCCGGTTTCAATTGCAATTCTTATCCATACATTTTTTCCCTGCGGCGGATTTTTGGAATGGCTGTCAAGTATTTCCTGAATTGACGGTATAATTTTATTTTTTGGTACAATATTGCTTTTATCATCAATTACCTGAAATGTACTGTAAACAACTCCGGCATCCTGCTGACGGCTGAATATCTCTCTTGTAACCTCAAGTCTTTTGGGATGGGAAATATCATCTTGGTCAAGGTATAAAACAAACGGACAGCCCAATTCAAAAGCTGTTTTAATACCGATGTTCCGAGCATTTCCGGGTCCCAGATTTTCCGATAAAAAAATAACTTCCATCTTGTCGGAAAAGTCCTTTTTCATCTGTTTTAAAAAGCTTATTGCTTTTTCAGACGTTGAGGCGTCATCAATTACAATTACTTTCCAATCATTATCGGTTTGTAATTTTATACTGTTTAAAGCTTCTGAAAACCATTTAAGTTCTATCTCGTTTCCGTCATTATAATGCGGCACTATAAACGCACCTGCTTCATTTATCGACATACATAATTTCCTTTTTAAACGGCATAAGCAAGCCTTTATAAGTCAGGGTATTTAACATCTCAAAAGTATTTTCATGATTATATGTACTTATCAGTTCCTTGACAGTGCAACCCTTGTCAACCGATTCAAGGAATTTCAATTCATTGTCATTTAAACTCCAATCACACAATTCAAACGACTGATTCCAGCGGGGATCATATGATTTAAACTGTCCGTTTGTTACCGACCAGTCAAATCCCTTTGAAATAATATCCTCCTGATTCCACCGGATATTATCTGCTTTTTCTGTTGCACATTTTGAAACAATCAAATCATAATGTTCAAAATCCAATTTTGGATGAAGATACTCCCAGCTTACGCACCGTGTAGCACCATAGAGATTTTTTATATCATCAGACATTTTTTTCATAATCGGATTCAGCTTTATTTCCGATTCATTCATACTTCCTGACATAAATTCATCATATGTTTCGGATATCAGGTTTTGAATTCTTTCGGCAAATAATGTATAGGAATAATTATTTAAAACATTTTTTCTTGCATTAAATCCCATTTGTTTTAATCGTTCAGGATCATTGATTAATAATTCTATTCTGTTTTTAATTTGCTCTGTATTAATTCTCACACCATTTTTCGATAGAATTGTTTGAATACTAAATCCGGTTACATTATCTTTAATAGTATCCTTTAGTCCGCCCCAATCGGTACCTATCACAGGCAAACCGCATACCTGCATTTCAACAGGAGTATAACCGAAATTTTCACTGATTAAAGTAGTCAAATTAATTCCCACATCAGCCATACAAATCATTTCCGAATAAGTTTCGGGAATATTCTGATTATCAAACATTATAATTCTCGAATTAAGATTAAACTCATCAGCCATTTTATAAAATTCATTTTTAGAATCAGGCGACGGTTTTTCAGAAAATTCAGGTATATAAAAATTATCAAAAGAACCCATAAACATTAAATATAAGTTTTTATATTTATCTTTCATATCTCTAAGTATACTTAGAAGCAACAGGGGATTTTTCTGTAGATTAATCCTTCCGCAGTACAGCATAATAAAAGCATCTTCCGGAACATTATATTTTTTTCGCAGTTCTGATTTATTTGATCTGGGATAAAAAATCGAAGTATCCACACCAAAAGGTATAAAGCATGACTTTAAACTATTATCCATAACAAATTCTTCAAATATACTCTGACATGCAGTAGAATTTAATATAATCGAATCATAGCTTCTGAAACTGTTTTTGTTGTCATAAATCCAATGACCGCCTTTTTGCATTGACCCCAAACCGTAAGCAACAACAGGAAACTTTTTCAATGTTCTGTCTACAGAGTAATACGGAGATAATGTCATTAATAAATCAATTTTTTTAACAAATTCTCTGTATCTGCTATCGTTTTCTACTTTATATGAATCAATTTCCAAAACTTCTATTAAATATTTTTCCTGTAGTATGTTAATTGACTGTTCCCAAAGCTTTCCTACACTTATGTACGGCGGATCGCCTCTCGTATCCAAAAGAACGCCGATAATAGGTTTATTTTTCATTGCAGTTCCCCTTTACTAAAGTTTTTGGCGCCGAATCATTAGTTTTAAAGTTTGCCGCATACGTACGGAAGAATTTTATATACATAAAAAACGTTTTTATAAACATTATAACTGTAAAAATTCCCAACACAAATAAAATCATATTAAAATTCAGTATTAATTCCTGATAATAATTCCATCTATCCTCTAATCTTATTCCATGAACAAAATTCAGCATATACTCATAATAATAAGTAATATCGCATATACGGTCATGTTCGGGTATAAAACCCTCCGGTACGTACAATTTAAACGTACATAAAACTGTTATTGTAATTACACCCGCAATGCATAATAAAGTACTTAATATGCTGAATTTTATATTTTTCAGCGAAACTGCATTGTTTAAACCTTTAACGGATCTAGTTAAGACTTGTATATTTTTTATAATTACCGAGCAAAGCTTTATTACGGCAATTAGTCCGATAATAAAAATTATAATATTAAAAACCTGCTGCAATAATTTTTTTGAAGAGTTTAAATCATTCAATTTATATAAATCAAGCTTATTATTTAAATGGGCATTTAATTCTTGAATTTCCTTATTGCCGACTGATCCGTTATTACTTTTAACATAAAAGCTTTCAACTTTATTTGTATCGTTAACATCAGTCTTATAATATACCGGTACAAAAACTGTTTCAAGACCATTAGAGGACAAATCACTTATAAAACCTTTGTTATTCTCATATACTCCGGAAATAGTCTTAGTTTCACCGTTTAATATCATTTGACAGCCGATAATATCTATACTTTTGTATAACAAATTTGCCAGACTATCGCTTATTACAATTGCATCAGATTCCGAAATGACTTCGGAAAAAAAATTGCCCTTTATTATATTTATATTATGAATTTCAGGATAATGTTCATCTGTAAGAATAATATTAACATCATCAGATAAAAGTGAAGTATGATATGCTTCAGCTGTTCCGCTCCTGCGATTCTGTACGTTTAATGTCATAGTATCATCTAAATCATAAACAGCGTCTTTTATTTCAGAAAGCGTTATATGAGACATATCATTTACAGACACATACTCCACAGCTTCAGGCAGTATTGATATAACTTGCTGACGAACTGAAATACACATAAACATAAAAAGGGCAAAAACTATTGTGTATATAAATAATTTAAGCTTAGAATACTTAGTTATAATCACCGTACTACCCTCACAGTCTCCCCGGATGTAAGGGCTCTTGATGATGATACAACAACTTCACTATAAGTGCTGATATCATCGCCGTTTATAGCCGACTTCACATTATTTTTTTCCAATTGGTCTACTTTAACTTCTTTAACATAATATTCTTCACCAAATAAACCGTCTCTGGTTTGTAAAACATATACCACCTTATCTCTATTTTCATTTATAGAAATTGCATTTAAAGGAACAACATTTTCATATAAATCCGAGGAAATAATATAATTAACTTTAATTTTCTGTCCCTCATAAAACTTTTTATTACTGTTATCTATATCCGCATAAAAGAAATACTGCTTTTTTTCAGTATCATATTCTCTTTTAGCAACTATGGTTTGAGCTGTTTTTTCTTCAGTTGTCGGCTTACCTTCATACCACGCAGTTTCCTTATAGGTTAACTGTATCTCATCTCCGACTCTGCAAAGTACATCGTCTGTTCCGCCAAAAGAAAACTTAACAGACATACTTTGAGCTTCATCTGTGATTTCCGCCAAGATATCGCCTTCCTTGGTCAAATCGCCGTTATTTACCTTTACTTCAGATATAACACCATTATTTTCAGCATAAACTTTTCCGTCATAAGGAACCTGCTCTTTATACAATTCAAGCTCTTTTTCGACAATTTCCAATTCATCTTCAAGCTTAGCACGATCTCTGTACGATAACCATTCAGAAAGCTGATCTTCAAGTTTTTGGATCTCAAGTTCTTTCTTTTGAATATTTATATCATACTCTTTACTGTCCACTTTAAAAAGAGCGTCCCCGGCTTTAACTTCATCATTTTCTTTTACAAAAACTTCTGTTATTTTTAATGGAACATTGTAACATATTTTCTGACTATCAACCATTACCTCGCCATCTGCACCTGATGAAACCGGAAGCTTTTCCGCAGCGGGGTTTGTCACCTCTACATAAGGAAGAGACATGTTATAAATTGATTTTGAAAGAAAAGTACACAAGAGCAATATAATCAATACAATAACAGATATTTGAATCAAAACTTTTTTATTATTTTTTTGTTCCATTAACATTCACCTCTACAGTAAAATTCAATTATTTCATATTAGAATATTCAACACCTTTTATTAAAGCGTCTTTAAAAAATAAAAACAATATAAAAACAGGAATAATTGCCAATACTCCGCACACAAAAGCTATATCTAATTTTGTATCGTTTATACGTGAAAGGAATATTGAAAGCGGATATTTCAAATAATCTTTCAAAAAAGCCAACGGCTGTTCTATCATATTCCAAGAATCTATAAAACATAATATAATTAAAGACGCTATTCCTGTTTTGGAACATGGTATAATAATTCTAACTAAAATCTGAAAATGATTTGCCCCATCAATTTTTGCCGCCTCGATCATATCATTTGGAATAGCAGAAAACACCTGTGTCAGAAGAAATACGCCAAAGGTACCGAAAATACCGGGAAGTATAACAGAAAGATAAGATCCTATAAGTCCCATTTTATCGAACAATATGTAATTCGGAACTAACGTTACCTGAACAGGAAGCATCATTAAAATAACTACAAGATAAAATATAGCATTTTTAAAAGGAAATTTAAACTTCGCAAGACCATAAGCGCTGACACATGATATTATAACCTGAGCCAATACAATAGTAACCGCAATAAAAATTGAAATCCAAAATTTTATTAAATACGACGGATCAAGCAAAAAAACATCTGCATAACCAATTAAAGTCACCTGCTCCGGAATAATATGAAATTTGCCGTTGACAGATTTATTATCCGTAATCAGATTACCGAAGCTATTTAATATTTCCGACTTTCCCATTAAAGAACCGCAAATCATAAAAATGACCGGCATCAGTATTACAGCTGATAATATCAGCAAAATTATATAAGTAATAATTTTGTTATATGATATTCTGAATTTTTTAATCATATTCAATATCTCCCAATCTTTTTTTGACTTGAAACAATAATAATATAATGATAAATATAACTATAAAAACAAGAATAGATCCTACAGATAATCGGGTATAATTCAGATTTTGAAAATTATTATTCATAAAATGCTGGATCATATAAATACTTTTATGAGGATAATCACCACACAAAATATAAGCCTCTTTAAAAGATTTAAAAGTATTTATGATCGAAATAACCAAAATAAAAAACAAGTGCGGAGAAATCATCGGGAGCGTTATATTTGTAAGTTTTTTAAGTTTGCTGGTAGAATCCAAATCAGCAACCTCATAATACGCTTTCGGTATAGAGTTTAAAGCTGCCAGAAAAAGAATAACATTATATCCGCAGTTTTTCCAGACATATAAAATTACAAGAACGATAAACGAAGCAGAAGAATTAAGCCAATCCTTAACAGGAAGTCCTATTAAAGAAAGAAAATCGTTTGCTAAACCTTTTTCGGCAAAAATCATTTGAAAAAACAATATAACCGAAGAAACCGGAAGTACCAACGGAAATACGAATACCGATCTAAAGAATCCGAATCCTTTTAATTTCTGATATAACAGTGACGCAATAAGAAATGAAAAAATCATGATTAAAGGTACTGATACTAAAATAAATTTTAACGTATTCCAAGCAGCCAATCTAAAGGTTTGACTGGATATTATATCAGCATAATTATCTATACCCACAAAGTTCATACTGTTTATATTATCGGTCATGGATAATAAAATACATATTATAAACGGTATTAAAAAGAAAACAAGCATTCCGACTATAGACGGTGTAGAAAAGATAAGCCCGGTAACTGCGTCCTTTTTTGCTAATTTAGTTTTTTTATCACGTTTCGGTAAGTTTAATTTATTCATTCATATACAGCTCCAATCCTTCAAAGTTCGGAATACTTTATATAAAACACAAATAAATATACTGTTTTTTCAGCTGCAATTTTATTCATTTATATAAAGTTCTAACTTATTATATAAATTTTTCTGACATTCATCATATGACCTTTCACCCTTAAAATAAGGTTCCATTGCTTCCCAAACAAACTGCATCAAATTATTGTTATATAATTCGCAGGCGTCTACATTACTGTAAATATCAATAAACTTATCTTTGTCTGCATCAGAAAGAGGAGTTAACGTTATTCCATAATCAGATATTTTCTCCCCTCCACATTTTTCATTCCAATTATCTATACCCGTTTCCAAAGCTGATTTCATTACGGGAATATCTAAAATTGCTCCGCGATAAACAGTATTTTTATTCTGATAATCTTCAGATAAAAGAATTTTTAAAAATGAATAAGCATTTGCCTGATTAGGACTTCCGCTTCTGATAGAAGCCATAACTTCCGGTGCGGCTACATTCTTATCGCTGATTGACGGAAAACGGCTAAGCACCGGCGTTTTATCTGTTATAAGACCTGAATATGTTTCTATAGCCTTTACCACTCCGCCTAACAAACCGTATTCAAATAAACAACTGCCGCTGTTGATCATAACAGCGCTGTCGCCCATGTATGTTACAAGTACCGATTCCTGCTCCCTATTATCCATTTTATAAAATTTTTTATATAGCTCCATGGTTTTCTTGAAATCATCATTATCAATCAAAACTTTTCTTTTTTCATAATCTAAAAGATTCATTCCGTTCCATGGAAAAAATGTTTCCAACTGAAATCCTTCATGAGTAAAAAAGGTTTTATTCATATTGCTTTCATATTTATCTACATAGTCTGTCAATATATTAGAAAAGTCATCAAAGCTTAAATTATCACTAACTGCAAAATTTTCGGTCTCCAGCGCTTCTTGCGAGGTTAACAGAACACGCATATTATATGATATAGGAATAAAATAACGTTTGCCTTCAAAAACTCCGGCATCAAAAACTGTTTCATTATATAATCCTTTATCAAAAGACTTATCATTTTCCAGCAGAGGATTTAAATCCTGAAAACTCTCGCTTTTCATCATACGGTAAATATCATCATATTCAGAGCTCCTCATCAAAATTAAATCAGGTCCCTTACCGGAAGATAATTCATTTTTTATTGTTTCAAGATAATTTGATTCAGCTTCCGGATCATTCATAGTACCGAATTCTTTGTATTCTACATCCACATTTGGATATAAAGTCTTAAAACTGGTTAATGCCGCTTTTAAAGCCTTGTCAACATCAGGTCCTCCGTAAATTACCAATTTATCTGTCGGTTCCTGGATAGTGACCTTATCTTTACCGGAACATCCTGTTCCGACAGTTGTTAACATAACGGCTGCTGACGCCAAAGCTGCAAATCGTCTAAACATAGTATTAAACTTATTTTTCATATAAGCTGACTCCTTTCATTTGTCAGATAATATTCAGATAAATTAAGTATTTGATTTCAGAAAACTTACTAAATCATTTTATAATACATATATCTATCTCTTTATATTTTCACTTACTATATATATAACGATTCAAAATCGATAATTATTGCATTATTTTTGTAAATAAAATAAGAACTTTTTGTGAATTATTTATTAATTGATTATAAGAAGCAATCCTTTTATAGATTGCTTCTTATACTTTCAATAGACGCCTAAATAATTACTTATAGCTTGGATATGTTGCTGTATAACTGCTTGTTCTACTCCTACTTAAAGCCTGTGTTACCTTATTATTACCACCCATACAAGCACATGAACAACTGCAACTGCAAGCATAAGCTTGTATGCTGTCTTTTCTGCTGTTATTAGCCTTAATCAGCTTTCTCATAGCATTTTCCTCCTAATAACATTTTAAATAAAACAATTACTTAATTGCCTTTGAAGCGCTATTGCCAACTGCTTGAGTAACTTTGTTTGTACTTCCATAGCATGGACAACTACAATTACAACCATAAGCTTCTATACTGTCTTTTCTGTTGGTATTAGTCTTAACTAGCTTTTTCATAGTATTTTCCTCCTAATTACTTCTTTTAACAACACAATTACTTATTATTAGGCTTCTGTGCACTTGTAGCACTTTTGCTTACTGCTTGAGTAACTTTGCTTGAACCGCCAGTACATGGACAAGAGCAAGGGCAAGTGCAAGCATAAGCTTCTACATTGTCTTTTCTGCCGGTATTAGCCTTAACTAGCTTTTTCATCACATTTTCCCTCCTTTCTAAAAGTATTATTTTTTGGGCCCATATATGCAAAAATGAGAATATGTACTCATTTCAGCAGCAATTTAAGTGTTCTGCAATTATTTCAGATAAGCCGTTAATTGTATACATAGACACGTTATCTATGTCATCTTGATTAAAATCAATATTATATTTTTGTTCAAGCAAAAATACCAAGTAAACCAAATCTCTCGCTTTAAACTTTATAATTTTACCGAAAAAATTCTGATCCTTAATGTTTTTATTATTTTTATCAAGTTTCAAATCAAAATTATTTTCCAAAATTTCAAAGATGGACTGACTGATCTGTTCTGTTTTCAACAAATTTTTTTCCTGTACCGGCATTTTTTCACCTCATATCATAATTTTTACATCATTTGAAAGCTTATCGAGTATCATCTTATATAACTTATCCACAGAATCCTTTTCATAAATATTAATAACGGGCAGCTTGCTTTCACTGAATTTTTCTTTTATCGTTCTTTCAACCATTTCAAGGGGCAGTTTATTGGTAGTTACCAAACCCTTTTCCACTGTTTCGTCCATATCAAAGAATAAATTAGACATATGAAACATATCTACCGTACAAGACAATCTATATTTGCATAAGTTCAATACTTCATCAAGAAATTCCGTAGATGTATTTTCATAGAAAGTACACATTACCAGAAAATCTACCAAAACCGACTGGAATACCAAATACGGTAAAATTCCGAAACGGTTGGTATGCTTTTCATTAAAAGCTTGTATTGATCCGGGAACTCCGATAATTATTACATCCGGCTTTTCGTTATCTGCTATCATTTTAATGTACCGATTAAACAACAGCGGTTTCTTAATTTCAGAAACTTCAGGATTCAACATAAAATCCGGAAACGAATGAAAGCCGAATAATTCACAATACTTTCTTGAACCTATCTGCGAAACCTTATAGCCTTCCTTTAAAAGCTTATCTCTTATAACAAGCGATGTTTTAAATTTATCGGTATTTTCCCACATTCCTGCTACTGCAATTATAGGAACATCTATCTGCTCAAGATGAACCTCATCTTTCTTTAAATACTGTTTATAATCATCATTTTTATCAGCTTCATAAGCGCAATACAGTATAGCGCCTAATTCGCTGCATTTTGATTTCAATCTAAGTAAATTATCATCTGTTAGCTTTGCAAAGCACTTTATTTTACTTACTTTAGGAATATAATTTGTTATTTCATTTACAATAATGTTTTCCACTTGTTGGGAAACCTCAAATTCAGGTACAAACAGTAAATCCACAGTTTGCTCAAATTCCTGCGGTGAAGATTTAATTTGAATATCTTCAGAATACAACTGTACCTTTTTGCCTGTAAATCCCCAGCCCTTTAAGGACGCCAATTCACAGACTTTATACTCAGAGGATACTAAATCACTATGCTGTATAAATACATTACAGTCATTATTAAACGGATAAATGCCAATCTTTTCACATCTCATTTTACAAATTCCTCACACACTCTTTAATTCTTTAAATATCAAATAATTTCTAAATGTTTCCTCCGCATTAAAACGAACGCTTCTGCAATTGGATAATTTCAGTTCGGCAAACAATTCACCGTTATTATCACAGTATTTTGCACAAGTACTGCAATGTCTAATAGCAAAACAATTAATGCACTGCTTTTCCGTTAAACTAGCGACATTAAGAATTTTTCTTGCATTTTCAAAATCAAATCCATTTTCTAAGTCACCTATTTTCATTGCATCTGAAGTTTCACTCACTCTTTCGCACGGGAAAAAATTACCGTCAACATCAATAAACAATCTCCTCTGCCCCGGAATGCAAGGTCCGCTATGGGACATAGTATCTAATAGTGTTTTCTGAGGCTGCATTGACATATCAAATCTTGAAATAGACTCAAGTAAATTGTTGTATGCCATTTTTGAAACGTTTTCTTTAGGATATTTTCCTAATTTAGATAAATAAGCTTTAAATTCATGTATATTATATTCAATCTCATAAACTTCATCAGTAATAACTTTTTCATAGGAAAAGAAGTCGTCAATTAATGTTGAACGAATATTAGAATCCGAAAATAAATCGCTTTTATTAAACATTTCATGCAGCTCGTTACATGAATACCTCGGATCAATAACAACATTAAATGAAATTTTTTCAAAAAATGCCGGATATTCTTCTTTTATCATTTGAATATTTTTTGCTATTACAGAAAATGTCCCCATACCGGTTGCGGCAAATTTTCTGGATCTGTCATGTACTTCCGGAGGACCGTCCAGACTAATCATTACACTGAAATTATGCTCGCTAAAAAACTTCACATTTTCAGGCGTAAAAAGAGAACCGTTTGTAGTCACAGTAAAGGAAAGGTTTTTCCCCTCGAATATATCCTCTGAATACTCAACCATAGCTTTTATCAAATCATACTCTAAAAGAGGTTCTCCGCCGTAAAATCCAACACACACATTGCTTTGATTAGCAGAATGTTCCGCAAAAAAATCTACAGCGGCTTTTGCAGTTTCATAAGACATTGTCTTAGAAGTATGCTCTCTTTGAATATCAAATTCAGCCGTGGTATAAGGACAATACGAACATCTGAAATTACATTGCTGAGTTACCTGCAATGTTACTTGTGCAACATTTTCATTTAACTGAAATTCAAGAAAATCGCTTTGATAATGTTTCATTTTTTTCGGATGTTTGTCAGAAAGATACCCTTGAGATACCAGAAAATCCAGTTGTTTTTTAACTTCACCGCTAATCGAATGATTGCCGGATCTGTTTAAATAATCGTATAACTCTTCGCTTACCTGAATAAGCTGATTTGTATTTACATCGAAAGCGTATTTAGCAAGCGGTGTTTTTAACATATGAACAAACGGTTTATTTTCCATAATACTATCTCTCCTTTATTAATCATTCTAAAATCGAAATTAATTTATTATAAATATCATTTTCATCATTAATATATACAGTATCTTTATTTCCTAAGGGCAGTTTTTTCTTGTATTTATCCAAACATATAATAACGTCAAAATCATTAAATTCTTCAATCGAACTCAAATTACCAAAACCCATTACAATTATATTGCAATTAAAAAAAGCACTGCTTTTACATAAAAATTGCTTAATATTCAAATTAGGTATAACATTAAAACCAAGTAATTCCGCCTGAGACATCTCCAAAAATGATTCACAGTAGTATCCGTTTGATTTAAAATTATAATGCAGATTATAAATTGTATTAACCAGTTTTTGAACCGACTCACAATAAACTCCTACAACAGGTATATTGATATGATTTTCTTTCCGATTCATGCTTAACGATTCAAACGTCTTAGATTTATATATCCATAAACGGTCCGTTTCAATTTTTTCTGAAATATATTCAAAAAATAAATCATTATGATAAACTGCTATTTTTGCATTATAGTTTTTTAAAAAATAAGAAATAATTTCAGATTTATGATTTTGTAATGACGAAAAACTTAAAATTATATTTCCATATCTGCTTAAATCAATTTCATTCAGTTCATTTTTATAAGTATCGGAATGCAGTATATACTGAGGATATTTTATTTGTGAAAAAGAAATAAAATTCTCTTCACTCTCTTTTTCAATAATGTTTAACAAAACTCTGTCATTAAAGGATACAGGATCAAAATATACGGTACTTGACTTGCCGTTCATATTAATCGAATCTTTAATTAATAAACTATAAATTTCTTCAAACGATGCCTCAGAATTATTATTCAATATAGAGATTACCTTCGCAGTAATTATAGGAGCCGCATAGCTGTTAGACCGCTGGGTTAAGTTTAAATCATTATCTATACGTATAATATGTGAGGATGCGGCACTGAAATCTATATGATCCATTGAATTTTCGTTAAATATGTATTTATCGTCCTTCAACCCAAAACTGTTCTTTACGCTAATTACATTATTCATATATGCAGGATATGTAACAGTCCCATTGTTGCTGGATGCTGCGACTATTATAATGCCCTTTTCACATAAATGATTTACATATTTTTCAATATATTCAAAATCATCATATATAGAAGTACCTATACTCAAGTGTATAATCTTTACTCCCAACTCTGAACATAAAGCAAGTGCCTTTAAAAATTGATTTATATTTGCAAGTTTACTCTCATCATCCAGTATTTTTATACTGTACCAATCTATATTACCGAGATCTGCAAATTTCTGTATGATTTTCATACAAGTCGTTGCATGATTATTACTATCTGAAACAACAAAATTTTTTTCAATGTTCAAATCCTTTTTTACTATAAAAGATCGAATATTATTGAACTGAGAAACATCAACACCGTCATCAATAATAGCAGCTTTAATTCGGCTCATTTACTTCATCCCGCTTAATTTATTTTTTATACAGTTACTTCGCTGTACTTTCTTGCCTGCAAATTATACATTCGTGCATATTTTCCGTTTAACTTCATTAATTCCTTATGATTTCCCTGCTCAATAATTTTTCCCTCGCCTATAACAAGAATATTATCTGCCGTTTTAACATTAGACAGTCTATGAGAAATCAATATAGCACCGCAATCCTTATATAACTCTTCAAACTTTCGGAACAATTCATCTTCCGACTCAGCGTCCAATGCTGACGAAGGCTCATCAAGAATATACATTTCGGCTTTTTGAAAAAACATTCTCGAAAGTGCTATTTTTTGCCACTGTCCGCCGGACAATTCTTCTCCTTCTTCATACTGACGGGATAAATAAGTATTCAGCTTATCGGGAAACTGTTCAACAAATTCATATGCTCCGCTTTTATACAATGCATGACGGATTTTTTCCTCATTATACGACTCATTGCAATTGGATATCGAAACATCTTCACTTACAGTAAAAGCATAATTACAGTAATCCTGAAACATCGGACTAAAACATTGTCTTATACTTTCAATTGTATATTCCCGAATATCTTTATCATTTATTAAAATTACACCTTCGTCAGGATCATAAAATCTAAGAAGTAATTTAATTATTGAAGATTTTCCGCTTCCGTTAACACCTACCAAAGCAACTTTCTGATCACTTCTTATTTTAAAGCTTAAATTCTTCAATACATATTTTGTTTTATTGTTATATCTAAAACTAACATTTTTAAATTCCAAAGTAAATATTGATTTTTTAAGTACTTCTTTTCCTTCATCTTTAACATTATTTGTAAAGTTCATAAACTTCACATAATTATTTATACGTATTTTACCGTCATATATTTGAGTATAATTATATATTACCATAAATATACCCGCTGTAACCTGTCCGACAATTCCCTGATAATAATTAAAATCTCCTATAGTACATTTACCCTTAACAACGGATAAACCAAGTAAAAACATACATATTACTGTTAAAAGTTCAGGTAACATATCTAAAATAATCAGTATCTTAGTATACTTTTTAGTAATTTGTTTTTTGGATTTAAACAAATGATTCCATGCATTTAATACCTTTGCACTTAAAAACGGAAACAATCCGTATATTCTGATATCCTTAGCAAACTCCCTGCTTAATGCCATATTAAAGGAATAAAATATTTTACGTTCATCTTTTATATGCTCTCTTTGAAAGCTATAAACAGATTCTAATTGCTTATTTTTAAATATAACACTTGGAATAATATACAACGTCAATAATATCGGAATAATGCCGTTCCACATTAATAAATTTACAAAAGCTATACAAAACTGCAAAAAATAACGAATAAAAGTCAAAACCTGAAAAGCTGTCTGTATTATATAGGCGCTGTTATTACTGGCATCATTCATTTCATCATAAAAATCAGGAGAATCAAAGCAGTATAGATCAATTCCTGCTGCTTTTTTCATGATTTGATGTCTGGTTTTTATACTGATAATTTCATTATATAAGCCTTCAAGATAAAGCTTTAACGATTCTGCGGTTTTGTTTAATATATTAAGTACAAGCATTAATAAGCTTATAATTATCAAAGAGCGTATTACACCGTTTAAATCACTGCTTACAGCGGAATTTACCAATAAATTAATCATAAGACTGGTAGCATAAATAACTGCAAACGGCACAACTACAATAAAAACATCAAGCAAAATATATAAAATAAAATATTTCGGTGAAGCTTCTACAGTTAATTTAAGACAAAAAAAGATTATTGACCAGAAGTCCTTTACCTTACTCCATATTTTTAACATTTTATGTCTATCCTTAATTTTTTATATTAATTCATTAATAAAATACTTAAATTTGCCTGTTTTTACATCCGGACAAATTTCATCGGAAAAAATAAAATTCCATTCGGCATCTTTCAGTTCTTCCTCTTGAATATTATTAAGGAAACATTCACTGATTGCCTTTTTCCACCCGGAATAAGATGATTTAACTACTAAATTAACATTAAATTTATTAATATCCGTCTGTGTTATCTGAAATTGCTTGATAGCAGAGGACATATTTTCATTAGTATACTCAACAATATTAGCCAACACATAGCTATTCATTTTTTCACCGTTTTCCAGCTTTATAAAGTCACTGGATCTTCCGGAATTTACCTTTAATATCGGTGCATTATTCTTACAAGAACAGTTATGATCATTTATTAATATACCCCTGTCACCAGTCTGATAACGTATAAAAGGCATAGCAAAATTCTTTAAAGAAGTAACATATATATCTCCCTCTTCGTTTATAACAGGTTTTCCGTCCTTGAGTACTTCAATAATAACATTGTTCTCAATAACATGCATATTACGGCATTTAAACTCATATGCCATTTCATTTGCCTCATTGCATCCATACTGATTAGCCGTGCAAACACCAAAGGTTTCTTCAATCTGCTTTTTATAATTATCAAATAAATATTCCCCGCTCATTTCTATATATTTTAGATTTGAAGGAACAGGTAAATTTTGCTCTTTGATAATCTGCGACATTAAATAAGCTATACTTGGCTGAAGAAGCATCCAGTCGGGATTAAATTCAAGTATATCCCGATAACTATCCTCAATTTTTTTATATGTCAAACCTATTTTGGAAAATCCCATATGTCTGCCGTTTAGATTAATTTCTTTGGGAAGAAGAGGTTTTATTTTATTTCCCTCATATCTTGTAGAATAAAAGCTGCACCACTTCATTTTCGGATCAATACCGTATAATCTGCTTCTCAGAGTCCATAAAGGCATTAAAGACTTAATATCATCCTTATAATCCCAGTATATTTTCAAATATTTTCCGGTGGACCCAGATGTTCTTTTTATTTCTATATTTTCGTTTTTAGGAAACTTCTGATATTCATCTGAAATAAAATCAGTCATTTTTTCTTGTATTGTATCCTTTTTTAAAATAGGAATTTTAATCAAATCTTCTGCGCTTTGTATTGAAGAAGCGTCTATACCCATATTATCAAATAATTCATGATAATATTTTACATGCTTATAAGCATATTCTATTAAATCCGATAAATTCTGATTTTTCATAAAACTTTACACTTCCTTATTAATTTTATTGCTGACACACTTTTTAAGATTTCCATAACTTGCAATTACTTCAGATACCAATTCATTGATTTCAAATTCTATTTTAAAATACTTTTCAATATCCGCTATTAATTTTACAATAGACAATGAATCAAATCCCAAATCTACAATTAAATCAGTATTGTCCTTAAAATCTTCATCATTAATTGATACATAAGTATTTTCTCTAATAATCTTTTTTAAATCTACTTCAAAATCGTTTCTTTCCATCATACAAACTCCTCTTTTCTAAATCCCCTGTCAATTTTTCCGTTACTTGTCTTATCAATTTTATCCGCAACAATAAATTTTACGGGAATTTTTGAACTTGACAATTTTTCGTAACAATAATTAATTAACTCTTGTTTTTTAAACTCAATGCCATCGTTAATTACTATTATCGCTGCCGGAACTTCACCTAAAAGCTCATGAGGTTCTCCGTAAACAAAAGATTCCCTTATTTGCGGACAGCTATTAAGTACTCCTTCTATCTCCTCAGGATATATGTTCTCAGCATTGCGTATTATAATATTTTTCTTTCTTCCGACAATATATAAATTATTTTCCTCATCTATCTTACCCAAGTCACCAGTATGCAGCCAACCGTTAATTATAACTCTTTCGGTTTCATCAGTCCGCATATAATAGCCTTTCATAACATTAGGACCTTTTACGGTAATTTCTCCTATTTCTCCAATCCTGCAATCATTTTCAGCTCTATCGACTATCCTAACCTCAACATTGGGAATACACTTTCCAACACAAATATCATTTACAACATTCGGTTGTTCAACATAATGTGAAATTCTTGTTGAAGATTCAGTCAGACCGTAAGTTCTGATAAACCTCACATCTGAAAAACATTTAACTAATTCATTAATTTTATTGCCGGCTGCAAACGCACCGCCAAAACATACATATTTTAATGAAGATGAATCATATTTTTCTATTTTATTTAATTAAATATTCATAAAATTTTAACATATTATTAGTTTTTTGTATATATTTCGATAAATTCACCTTATTTCTTTATATTTTTTGTGAAATAAACATTGAAAATGTTATTCAGTATGGTATATGGTACAAACATTTAATCATATATCTAGATCACAGACGGTATTATAGTCAATAAAAAATGACCTATACCGGAAAAACGATACTTACCAAAAAATAGCCAAGCTAAACGCTTGGCTATTTGCATAGCATTGGAAAGGGGTTAGCTTATGTCAATAGATAAATACGAAACCCTCAATCAAGAGAGAAAAATAAAGCATATGAAAAAGAGAGTTGCCGCCTATTGCCGTGTTTCCACGGATAATGACGACCAGGCAAATTCATTTGAAAGCCAACAGCGGTATTTCCGCCAGTATATTGAGCGTAATCCCGATTGGGAGCTTTATGCCATATTTGCCGATGTAAACTATTGCTAGAGGAACGAAAAAATAAATAATAAAAGCAGAACAACAAAAATTTACTGGTAAATATAATTTTCAAA
>CATKAZ010000129.1 GCA_949745795.1 uncultured Oscillospiraceae bacterium
GCAGCGATGTAACCAAGGAAGGCATCAATGCTGCTATGAAGGCTGCTGCTTCCGAATCATTCGGTTACAACGAAGACGCTATCGTTTCTTCTGACGTTATCGGTATGAAGTACGGCTCACTGTTTGACGCTACTCAGACAATGGTTTCAAAGATCGCTGACGATCTGTATGAAGTTCAGGTTGTTTCATGGTATGACAACGAAAACTCATACACAAGCCAGATGGTTAGAACAATCAAGTATTTTGCTGAACTCGGCTAATTAATAACTTGTTTTATAAAAGGCTTTACCATTGCGGTAAAGCCTTTTTCTTTTAATAAAATAATACCCCTGAGAAGCAATTTCTCAAGGGTATTATGACCAGACCGATAAGCCGGGTTCTGTCGTGTACGGCAATTTATCTAGGCTTGCAGTCGCCCGCAAGCTCAAGCCGCCATTACTTTTATGCCCATCGAGCAAATGTCGGCATAAAAGTACCAATAGGCGTTGCATCGGATAGGGTTTACACGGCAATGCAGTCTCCTGCATTCCGGTGAGCTCTTACCTCGCCTTTCCATCCTTACCCGCAAAAACGGGCGGTATATTTCTGTTGCACTGGCCCTGGAGTCGCCTCCGGCTGACGTTATCAGTTATCCTGCTCTGTGATGCCCGGACTTTCCTCGTAAACTATATCGTTTCCGCTGCCGTATAGTCTGCTCATTTTAATTGTATAATATTTTTTAAAATTTGTCAACCGCAAATTATAAATATTTTATTGAATTGTGCAGATACTTTTAAAGAAACGCCAAAAAATAAATTGACAATCATATATAATAAAATTACCATAAATTATACACCTAAAAACCAAAAGGAGAATGTTATGAACAAACAGGTAATGTATAACTTAAGTTACGGTCTTTATATTCTGACCGCTAAAGACGATCAAAAGGACAACGGATGTATTGTTAACACCGTAATGCAGGTCACGGAAACTCCTAATTTAATAATTGCTGCGGTCAGCAAACAGAATTACACTCATGATCTTATTTCCAAAACAGGAGAGTTTAATATTTCTGTATTATCAGAGGAATCAAAATTTCAGACATACAAGCATTGGGGATTCCAAAGCGGACGAAACACAGACAAGCTAGAGGGAATAGAGTTTAAAAGGTCTGCAAACGGAATAATTTATACTACGAATGAAACAAATGCGTTTATTTCCGCAAAGGTGATTTCTGTTTCCGATTTGGGTACTCATTCTATGTTTCTTGCTGAAGTTACAGATTCTCAAATTTTATCGGACAGCGAATCGGTAACTTACAGCTATTATCAAAAAAATATTAAACCGAAGCCTGATTCACAGGAAAAGAAAAAAGGTTATATCTGTATAGTATGCGGATATATCTACGAGGGAGAAGTTCTTCCCGAAGATTTTATTTGTCCGTGGTGCAAGCATCCTGCTTCAGATTTTGAACCGATTAAATAATATAAGAAATTTAGCTATAAAATAAATAAAAATTGTCAAACCCCCTTGCTTTATTAAAGTAAAAATAGTATAATAGTTAATGTTGGAATGTTATTTTCCGATTAATAATAACACGGAGGTTTTAAACAATGGCGTTTAAAAGCGAATATTTACAAAAAGTATACGATAAGGTATGCCAGAGAAACAAAGGTGAAGAAGAATTTCTTCAAGCTGTAAAGGAAGTATTGGAAAGCTTTGAACCGGTTGTTGAAAAAAGACCTGACATCGTTAAGGCAGGTATTATCGACAGACTGGTTGAACCTGAAAGATTTATTCAGTTCAGAGTACCATGGGTTGACGACAACGGCAACGTTCAGGTTAACAGAGGCTTCAGAGTTCAGTTTAACTCTGCAATCGGTCCATACAAGGGCGGCTTGAGATTCCACCCGACAGTTTGCGCATCAGTAATCAAGTTCTTAGGCTTTGAACAGATTTTCAAAAACAGTCTTACAGGTCTGCCGATCGGCGGCGGTAAGGGCGGTTCCGACTTTGACCCGAAGGGCAAATCCGACGCTGAAGTTATGAGATTCTGCCAGAGCTTTATGACAGAACTTTCAAAGCACATCGGTGCTGATACAGACGTTCCTGCCGGTGATATCGGTGTTGGAGCAAGAGAAATCGGTTTCATGTACGGTCAGTACAAGAGACTCCGCAATGAATTTACAGGCGTTCTTACAGGTAAGGGTCTGTCCTACGGCGGCTCACTTGCCAGAACAGAAGCTACTGGCTACGGTCTTTGCTATTTCACAGACGAAATGCTGAAGTCCATGAAGAATGAAAGCTTTAAGGGCAAGACAGTTGTAATTTCCGGTTCGGGAAATGTTGCTATTTACGCTACACAGAAGGCTACAGAACTGGGCGGCAAGGTAGTAGCACTTTCCGACTCAAACGGTTACATATATGATGAAAACGGCATCAATCTTGACGTTGTTAAGCAGATTAAGGAAGTTGAAAGAGGAAGAATCAAGGAATATGCCGACAGAGTTCCGGGTTCTGTATACACAGAAGGCAAGGGCATCTGGAGCATTAAGTGCGATATCGCTCTTCCTTGCGCTACTCAAAACGAGCTCAATGGCGATGACGCTGATATGCTTATCAAAAACGGCGTAATAGCTGTTGCAGAAGGCGCTAACATGCCTTCAACTCCTGAAGCTGTTGAAAAATTCCTTGCAGCAGGCATTATGTTCGGACCTGCAAAGGCTGCTAACGCAGGCGGTGTTGCTACTTCTGCTCTTGAAATGTCCCAGAATTCCGAAAGACTAAGCTGGACATTTGAAGAAGTTGACGCTAAGCTCAAGAACATCATGATCAATATTTTCCATAACTCATACAATGCTTCTAAGGAATACGGTCTTGAAGGCAATCTGGTTGCAGGTGCTAACATTGCCGGATTTGCTAAGGTTGCAGACGCTATGATGTGGCAGGGTGTTTCATACTAAGTTTTTATTAACAATATAACTCAAATAAAGCTATGCCTTGAATTTGGCATAGCTTTTTTGTTTCTTGACTTTTCTTACGGATAATAGTATAATTAAGATATTAACAAAATAGAATCTCTATCAATCAAGGAGAAAATAATGAGTATTAAATTTCATCTTCCGGATTTTGCCGTAAGATATCATTTTAACAGAACATTTCTATCAATGCTTGAACATTGTCCTCAGTATTTTTATGATGACATTGAAATAGCGTCGGTTTACGGCTGCTTCCCTCAGTCTTTATGGAACGGCGGAAGAACTATGCCGGGAGTATGTGATAAATCATTTGTAAAAAAGGTTGTACGGGAATTTGACAAGCTTAATATCCCACTCCGATTTACTTTTACTAACCCTATGCTTACAGAAGAACATCTAAATGATGACTTCTGCAACTTTATTCTAAAAACTGCCGAGAACGGCAAAAACGGTGTTATTGTAGTATCTCCTATACTTGAACAGTACATAAGGGACAAGTACCCGGGATATAAGATCACAAGCTCCACATGCAAGCGTATTACAGATTTAAACAATCTTAATAACGAACTTGACAAGGATTATGATATAGTTGTTATTGATTACGATTTTAATAATAAATTTGATTTGCTGGAACAGGTGCAAAACAAGGAAAAGTGTGAGATACTGGTAAATGCCTGCTGTATTCCGGAATGCAAAAATCGTATTAATCATTATCGTGAAATAGGCTTGTTTCAAATCGAATATTGTAAATACTTGAAAAAATATCCTAATAAGCCATTTAATCCGAAGGATTATAATATAAAAACAGACAGTAACCTTAACTGTCCTTCTATGTACTATGACGCAGTTGATGTAAGAAGTCTTTCAACTCATATTTCTCCGGAAGATATTTTCAATAAATATGTTCCTATGGGATTTAATCAGTTTAAAATCGAGGGCAGAACCGCTACCATGTTCAATTTAGTTGAATATTATCTCTATTACATGATAAAACCCGAATATAAAGATAAAGCAAGACTTGCACTGTTAAATAATCTTGTTAATAACAATTTAATAAATACAAGTTTCTGATAATAATTATTTTGAGCGCTTAGATTAATTTTCTTCTAAGCGCTCCTTTTATATCTTTTTACGAAAATTCAAACTTCTCAAGAATTCTTTTAGCGTCCTGAATACGAATACCCTTTACCTTATTGTTTTTCGGAACTTCCGTATTAAAATAAAAATCCAGACGGCATCTTCCAAGCTTTTTATCAAACGGATTTTGAATAAGCTGTATTTTGACCAGTTTATCCTTATCGGCAAGTATTGTATGAAACGCATAAAATCTGGAATAACGTATACAGCAAAAATCATCTTCAATCGTAATACCGGATGTATACAGTGCAATAATTTTAATTATAAACAGCCAGACAAAAGGTATTTCAGCCATAATCGAAATAAAAATAATAATATCGTAAACCGTTGGAAACAACCAAGCCAGCAGCACCGCAACTGCCGGAATAAGCAGAATGAACACAGCCGGTATCCCCGTATAGGTTATAAATGCAAGTTTTGAAACTTTAATTTTACGTCCTGTAATATATTTTTTGAAATCCAGCAAATCAAGAGCACGGTTTGCCTGCTGCCTTGTAAGTATGGGAAGAAGAACCGGAAGCTCATTTTTCTGATTACCATATCCGGAACAGCTTATATTAACAGTAGACGTTTTAAAAAGCTTCATAATAAGACTTTGCCGCAAATCAACATAATTTATTTTATTCGGTACAATATGAAAAATTCTTTTAGTTAAAATCCCCATTTTAATTCTAAGAATATTTTTATCTTTTTTCATTATAAATCCGGCATAACGCAGTATATTTGCGGCAAATGAAAAAAGCCACGTTATAATAACCAAAAATCCTAGAATAATTGCTGCCGGAGGTATTTTAAGAGCTAATTTTGCGGAAACACCGTTTGCCAGTTTAATAAACTCAACAAGTTCGGTTTCCAACAATTCTTTCATGATTCTGCCTGACTGAAAAAGAAAAGCAGAAAGGTAAACTATACCCGAAAGACTGCTTGAAAAAACAAAGGAAAAAAATACAATTGTAAACCATTTCGGTTTAAATTCAAAAGTTTTTTTCCCTTCTGTATGAACTTCCGGAAGCTTTCGCCGAAGCTTCTTTAAATCCTCCCGCCTTATAAGCAAAGACATATCAGATGTTCCGAATGTTCCCGCACAAGTATCAACGCTTACCCTTGCAGCTTTAAACGGTCTAAGATAAAAACTATGCTCGGCAGTAACTGCCGATATATTTTTATATGGTATATTTATTTCTCTATTTACAAAAATACCGCTTATAAGGCAAACATTGTTTTTTTCAAAACGAAACCATGTAAAAAGCCATCTAAAATATCCGAAGCCTATAATAAAAAGAATTACAAGAATATCAAACCATGTACCTTTTATCCATGTATAAAATGCATTAAAGTCAAGATTAAATGTACGTATACCTCTCAAAAGCGGAAAAACCAGCAGCCATATATTTTTGGCTGCATTTTTTATTATCTTCAGCGGATGCTCATGATACAAACCTATCTCACTCCTTTTATACCTTCAAATTATAATTCAGTTCGGCAAAATCACGGTCACTTAAAAACATTACCGTCATCATTCCACCGTAAGCATACAAAACTATAAAATTTAATCCGGTAAGCTTTGAAAACGGAGTCGACACAGCAGTTGTAAACTGAATTTTATTAATACGAATGATTTGTTTTTTTCTAAAATAAAATCCGCTTTCCTTTATAATTTTATCCTCCGAAACATAGTAATTAAGATTTCTGAAATAAACCGGAAGGTAAATCATTGCAATAAAAAAACCGGTACCAAAGAATATAATACATAAAGGAATCATAATTATTGGTATAAAGGACAGAAAATAAACGGTAACGGCAAGCAGGATAAACGTTATGGACAATATAAGTATTTTAAGTATGTTCAAACATGTTTTGTCAGCATAATAATGTTTCATAATTCCTCCTTTTCTTTTTTTATCGTATGATTTATTATATGTTCCTCAGACTAAAAATAAAATTTATGTTTACGTTTATTATATCATAAAACTGATACTGAATTCAATAAGAGGTGCAAAAAATGCTTGAAACAATTAATAAAATCGTATGGGGAGATCTTCTTCTGTTTTTACTTTTAGGTACAGGTTTATTACTCAGTATAAAATTCAGATTTTTTCAGATATTTAAAATAGGGTATATTTTTAAAAATACTATTTTATCATTATTTAACAAAAAGCCCGAAAATAATACTTCAGATAAAGAAAGTATTTCCCAATTTCAGACATTTGCAACTGCTCTTGCCGCAACAATGGGTACCGGTAACATTGTAGGCGTTGCTACCGCACTCACTATCGGCGGCGCAGGATCGATTTTCTGGATGTGGATATCAGCTGTTTTGGGTATGGCTTTGGTTTACGCTGAAAATTATCTTGGTACAATTTACAGAAAAAAAACTGACGGTCCATGTGTAGGCGGTCCTATGGCTTACTTGGAAAAGGGTGCAGGGAAAAAATCTTTGGCTGTATTGTTTGCGGTTTTCTGCATTTTTGCTTCTCTTGGAATGGGTAATATGACTCAAGTCAATTCCATTTCCTCTGCTGCCAAGGATTCCTTCGGAATACCCGAAATAGTTACAGGCATTGCAGCGGCAGCAGCGGCATTTATTATAATATCCGGAGGCATTAAACGAATCGGTAAAGCCTCGCAATTTCTTATTCCCATACTCTCCGTAGTTTACATAGGCGCTGCTGTTTTTATAATTATTAAATTTAAAGACAATTTATCCGATACCTTTTCACTTATTTTTAAAGACGCTTTCGGAATAAAAGCCGCAGGAGGCGGCATATGCGGTGAAATCTTAAAAAAAAGTATAAATACCGGACTGAGAAAAGGCGTTTTCTCCAATGAAGCGGGATTGGGCAGTTCCGCTTTATTACACTCTGCGTCGGAAAATACCAGTCCTCATAAACAAGGCATGTGGGCAATATTTGAAGTTTTCGTTGACACGATAATCTGCTGTACTATTACAGCTTTGGCAATACTTTCAAGCGGTGCGTTAAAATCCGGAAAAGACGGCGCTCCCTTGGTAACAGAGGCTTTTAAAACGGTTATGGGTAATTTTGCACCTGCTTTTACGGCAGTATCTATACTGCTTTTTGCATTTGCAACCCTTATAAGCTGGTTTTACTGCGGAGAATGCTCGGTAAAATACATATTCGGAAGTGACGGAATTCCTTTTTATAAGCTGATTTTTACAGCTTTCATCGTTATAGGCGCAGTTGCTAAGCTAAAAACTGTCTGGACAGCTTCAGAGATATTTAACGGTCTTATGGCAATACCAAATTTGATCGGTCTTATTCTTTTAAGAAAGGAAGTAAAATCTGAATAAACAGTCCCACTTTACGGCAATACTGTTTTCAGTGCCAAAGCCACTGAAAGGAGAAATAAAATGAAAGCTATATTACAGGAAAACAAAATTATCGGAACATATTCGCCTGATGAAGCAGTATTCATCGGCAATGCGGCAGCTAAATATTCAAAAAGAATAGCCATAGGCAGAAACGGTGAATCAAGAGCGGCGGAAATGGCTCTGTCTGCCGGTATTATTGCAGCAGGTTCAGATGTTATATCCCTTGGAAAATGTTTGGAAACCGAACTGTTTTTTACATCACGTCTTACTTCATGCGACCTGTGCCTATATATAAAAGAAGAACCGCTAATGAAAATCGAAGTGCGTACTAAGGGCGGACTCCCTATTGATAAGCAATGCATGGATATTATTAACAATGCTCTTCGTGAAAGAAAAGTTCCCGAGCTTTTATACTCAGAGGGTACTGTTACAGACAGCCGAGGCTTTAAAGAAGTATACAGACGGCATATTGAGGGACTTCTGCCGTCAAAATGTCCTTATTCAATTTATATAAGCAAGTCGGGTAAAAACGGTCAAAAAATTCATTTTCCAAAAACCGAAGGAGAAGAGCTTATAATTCAACTCAGCGCCGACGGTACAAAAGCTTCACTTTACTCTGATAAAAGCGGTTTTATTTCATATGAAACACTGATTTTTATTTGCTGTCTGGATATGTTTGAAAACGGCAAGGATACTGCTATCCCTTTTGAATTCCCCTTTGCTGCGGACAATCTTGCTTCAAAATACGGCTGCAAAGTATACAGATATTATTCATCTCCTCAAAACGGATGCGATGATATTGCCAGAAAACTTGCAAGAGAACAAAATTTTACCTTGGACGGTCTTTATCTGGCACTAAAATCTATTAAAATCGCAATTGCAAAAGATTTGAATTTCACTGAAATCAAAAAACTTATTCCCGAATTTTATACCGCCAAAAAATTTGTTGAACTGGATAAAGAAAGGATTGATAAAATCCTCAATCACTGGGAAGGAAATGTTACTCCAGGAGGTACAACCTTTGCAAAAAGAGAAAGCCGTATAATAATGCAGCCGTCTTCTTCCGGTAAGGGACTATGGCTGCAAATTGAAAGCCGTTCCATGGAAGCCGCAGAAGAACTATGCGGAAAAATCGAAGACAAATTAAAAAAAGATAATTTTTAATATATTAAGATAAAATTTAATTAATAAAAATATCCTTGACTTTTTTGTGCAATTTGCGTATAATGAATATGTATATTTTTATGAATCGTTTTTTCAGTCTGCCGGAATGCCTTATTCCGGCGGACAATATATAAAGTTTTTACGGCATTATTTGCCATAAATATATTAACAAGATCCGGAGCGGATTAGGATCTTAACACAAATTAATTATGCAAAATTAATACATAATATCCGGTATATAGTCTTATTATTTATTTTTTCTAACATTATTTAAAACCGCCTTTACTCAGGTGATATTAAACAAAACAATTTTACTAAACCAGAAAAAAGAATAATCATTGAAAAATAACCGGAAAAAAGAAAAGCGAGGTTAAAACGTGGAAAATAATCAGACAAAAGCAGCCCATGACAACAGACGTAAAAATTTCAGACGAACCGAACAATCAAAAAACGGAAGTCAAAAAAAATCTCTCCCCCATGCATCGGCAATTAAAGCTTCATTTACTCCAAGACAAAAAAGAGAACAGAAAAAAACTCCCGTAAAAATTATTCCGCTGGGCGGTCTTAATGAAATCGGAAAAAATATGACCGTTATAGAATGCTGCAACGACATTTTTATAATAGACTGCGGACTGGCATTCCCCGATACTGAAATGCCGGGGGTTGATATAGTTATACCGGATTTCACTTATATTGAAAGAAATAAAGAAAAAGTCAGAGGCGTCGTCCTTACTCACGGTCATGAGGACCATATAGGAGGACTTGCTTACCTTCTGAAAAAAATAAATGTTCCTGTTTACGGTACAAAACTGACGCTGGGACTTGTTGACGGAAAACTCAAGGAACACGGTCTTTCGGGAAAGGTTAAGCTTGTTGTTACCGCACCGAGAAAAACAGTCAAAATGGGCTGTATGGCGGTGGAATTTATAAAGGTCAATCATTCCATTCCGGACGCTGTCGGAATGGCTATACACACTCCTGCCGGAGTTATCGTTCATACCGGCGATTTCAAAGTGGATTACAGTCCTATAAACGGCGGTATCATTGATCTGACACGTTTCGGAGAATTAGGAAGCAAAGGCGTTTTGGCACTTATGGCTGATTCTACAAATGCAGAACGTCCGGGATATACACAGTCGGAAAGAAAAGTCGGCGAATCTTTTGAAAAGCTTTTCACAAAGGCTGAAGGCAAAAGAATAATTATTGCTACATTCTCATCTAACATTCATAGAATTCAGCAAATCGTCAACTGTGCCGAAAGATACGGAAGAAAGGTTGCGGTTTTCGGCAGAAGTATGATAAATGTAATATCCACTGCCATTGAACTGGGCTATCTGAAAGTACCAAAGGGCATTATTATTGATATAGATGCAATGAATCGCTATGACAGCTCTCAAATTGTCCTTATTACAACAGGCAGTCAGGGAGAACCTATGTCTGCCCTGACCAGAATGGCAATGAACGACCATAAAAAGGTTAATATCACTCCTATGGACTTCATTATTATCTCAGCTACTCCTATCCCGGGCAACGAAAAATTTGTTACTAAAGTTGTAAACGAGCTTATGAAATCCGGCGCTTCAGTTGTATACGAAGCAATGTATGAAGTTCATGTTTCGGGACATGCATGTCAGGAAGAGCTTAAATTGATACAGGCTCTTACAAAACCTAAATTCTTTATTCCCGTTCACGGAGAATATAAGCATCTGAAAAAACATGCAGAGCTTGCGCTTGAATTGGGAATGCCTAAAGAAAACATTATTATCGGTGAAATCGGAAATGTTATTGAAACCGACGGTAATAAAATGTCCATAGTTTCACAGGTTCCGGCAGGAAGAGTACTTGTAGACGGTTTGGGCGTTGGAGATGTCGGTTCAATCGTACTAAGAGATAGAAAGCATCTTGCTCAGGACGGTCTGATAATCGTTGTTGTGGGTATTGATAAAGCAACAAACAGCATAGTTTCCGGTCCTGATATAATATCAAGAGGCTTTGTGTATGTAAGGGAATCAGAAGAACTCATCGACAATGCAAAGGCTGTTATGGGTCATACTTTGGACGCTTGTTCTATTCAGGACTTCAGAGAATGGAATTCAATAAAAACACGTATGCGTGACGCTCTTTCGGATTATATATACGAAAAAACCAAGCGCAGTCCTATGATACTTCCTATTATAATGGAAGTATAATCAATAAGAAAATTTGTAAGTTTATATAATTTGCGGAGGTGAATCTGTTGAGAAGAAAGTTTCCGGTCAGTTTTATAATTTCTATATGTCTGCTTATACTTTCATGTATTCTTTCAGCTGTTATGCTTAAAGAATACAGTATTCAGCGATTCCTTCTTGCAATAATTCCGGCTGTTATATTCTCGGGAACTCTAATTACAGAACTGTTTATAGCTCATAAAAATTCACTCCGATTTATCGCAACTCTGAACGAATCAGTAGGTACTACTGAAAACGAGGTTCTTTATTATTCGGAATCTCCGGCTGTAATTTTAAATGACGATTTTGCTGTTTTATGGTGCAATAAGGAATTTGACAGTCAGTTAATGCCCGGCTATGAAATATTCGGAAACGATATCGGCAGGATCTTTAACATTGACGTAAAAGAACTGATGCTGGAAGGAGTTACTACCAACGAATACAACGGAAGAACCTATAAAATTTCTTCAATTGTCATTGATAAAAACAACCGAAAAATGATATATCTCAATTTTATGGATATTACAGAGTTTGCAGAACTATTCAGTAAGTACAAAAGAACTCGTCCGTCTGTGATACTTTTAGTAATAGATAATTATGAGGATGTATTGCAAAACTTTAAGGAAAGCGAAAAGGCACAGGTTTCGGCTGCTATTGAAACCCTTCTTGAAGAATTTATGTCGGACACAACAGGTGTACTCAGAAAACTTAATCAAGATAAATTTATTGCAATAATCGAAGAACAGCATTTGATTGAAATAATCAAATCCAAATTCAGTATTTTGGATAACGCAAGAAATATAACCGTGGGTGAAAAAAGCAGTATAATAACACTGTCAATCGGCGTAGGTCACGGCGCTTCAACTCTTGAAGAAAGCGAATCATTTGCTAAGCAGGCTTTGGATATGTGTTTGGGAAGAGGCGGAGATCAGGCAGCTGTAAAAACCGAAAACGGATTCCGTTTCTTCGGCGGCGTTGCAAAAGGCGTTGAAAAAAAATCCAGAGCTAAATCCCGTATCATTTCAAACGCTATGCAGGAGGTTATCAACAACAGCGACGACGTATACATAATGGGTCACAGGTTTGCCGATATGGACGCCGTCGGCGCCGGAACGGGTCTGGCAGGCGCTATAAGGCAAATCGGCGTAAATGCATACTTTGTTGTGGACAAACAAAAAAATCTGTCCGGACAGCTTATTGAAAAAATCAGCGAAGAATACCCGGACATCATTATGTCTCCTGACGATGCGGAAGCACATTTTAACGAAAACAGTCTGCTGATTATTGTCGACACTCATAATGCCGCTATGATCGAAAGTCATGCTCTTTATGAAATGGCAAATCAGACTATAGTAATAGATCATCACAGAAAATCTGTTAATTTTATAGACGACGCCGTAATTTTTCACCACGAACCTTATGCTTCTTCAGCTTCGGAAATGGTAACGGAAATTATACAGTACTTTAAAAACATAACTGTTATTCCCCAGGTTTTTGCCGAAGCACTGCTTGCGGGAATTATGCTTGATACAAAAAATTTCGTTATGAAAACAGGTGTAAGAACCTTTGAAGCAGCAGCGTATCTGAGAAAAAACGGCGCAGATACAGTAAAAGTAAAAAGCTTTTTTACAAGCTCTATTGAAGCTTACAAGAAAAAATCAACTCTTATTTCATCTGCTGAAATTATTGATAATTGTGCTGTTGCAATTGCACACAGCGAAACCGATGATATAAGAATAATTGCTCCCCAGACAGCGGACGAGCTTCTTAGTATTCAAGACGTTGACGCATCCTTTGTAATTTATAAAATAGGAAACGTTTTAAATATATCGGCAAGATCCTTGGGAGCTATGAATGTTCAGGTTATAATGGAAAAGCTGGGCGGCGGAGGTCATCAGACTATGGCTGCCGTACAGCTGGAAAACACTTCCTTTGAACAAGCAAAGGAAATGCTTATCGAAGCAATAAATTCTGATTAGGAGGATAAAACAATGAAGGTTATTTTTTTACAGGATGTTAAAGGTTCGGGAAAAAAAGGCGAAGTAAAAAATGTGTCCGACGGATATGCAAGAAACTTCCTTTTAGGAAAAGGACTGGCAGTTGAAGCTACAGCAAAAAACATGAATCTTTTGGACGGACAAAAAGCGTCTGCACAGCATAAAAAAGACGTTGAAAAGCAAAATGCCGAAGATATTAAAGCAATTATAGACGGAAAAACCGTAAAGGCTTCGGCAAATGCAGGGTCAAACGGAAGACTTTTCGGCTCGATTACAACAGGTAATATTGCCGACCTTATAGAAAAACAGTTTGGCAAAAAAATTGACAAGAAAAAAATCTCTCTTAAAACCGAAATTAAAAATTTCGGTACCTATGAAGCTGAAATCAGACTTTATAACGGAGTTACAGCTAAAGTAACAGTTGATGTTACAGAAGATTGATTTCCGAGGAGTTAACAAATGGATTATGCAGATTTTTCCGATAAGGAGCTTCCTTACAGTCTTGAAGCTGAACAGACCGTTTTAGGCGCTATTTTAATTGATCAGTCAGTTATTTCCGTTGTTTTGGAAAAAGTAAAACCGGAAAGCTTTTTTAATGAACAGCACCGTGCCCTTTTCAACATTATGCTGAGAATGTTTACCTCAGGCATAAAAGCTGATATAATAACTGTTCTAAATGAATCAGTCAAGGAAAATATCTTTGAATCAGCCCAGGAGGGCAGAAATTATCTTGGCGCACTGGTTAATATGGTTCCGTCTGTGGACAATGTTGACAGCTACTGTCAGATCGTTGCCGAAAAATACTACATAAGAAGTTTGGCGCTTGTAGCCCGTGAACTTCTTCATGAAATCGCTATGGGACAAAATACCGCACAGGTACTTTTGGATTCAGCCGAACAGAAAATATTTGATATAAGGCAAGGCAAAGATGTAACAGGACTGACTCCTATAAGCGACGTTGTATTTGAATCATGGGACAGACTGCAAAAAATCTCCGGTCCTGACAAGGAAAAATACCTCGGCGCAAAAACAGGATTCACTCTTCTTGATACGATTACAACAGGTCTTAACAAATCTGACCTTATTATACTTGCCGCACGTCCGGGTATGGGTAAAACCTCGTTTGCTCTTAACATTGCAACAAATGTTGCAAGAAGAAGCGGAAAGGACGTAACCGTATTTTCATTGGAAATGTCTAAGGAACAGCTTGCAACGAGAATGCTTTCAACCGAAGCCTTGGTTGATTCAAACAAACTCAGAAGCGGATTCCTTTCGGATAACGACTGGGTTCGTCTTGCGTCCAGTGCGGACGTTTTATGCGGTATGCCGCTTTATCTTGACGATACCGCCGGAACAACAGTCCAGCAGATAAAAGCAAAGCTCAGACGTATAAAAAATCTCGGACTCGTCGTAATAGACTATTTACAGCTTTTAGGTTCAACTGTAAAATCAGAAAATCAGGTGCTTAGAATTTCGGAAATCACAAGAAATCTAAAAATTATGGCAAAGGAAATGGACGTTCCTGTAATTTTGCTTTCACAGCTAAACCGCGGCGTTGAAAGCCGTCCTGACAAAAGACCTATGCTGTCAGACTTAAGAGAATCCGGTTCTATCGAACAGGATGCAGATATTGTTATGTTCCTTTACAGAGATGCATATTATAATAAGGAAAGTACCGAACCGAATATTTCTGAATGTATTGTGGCGAAAAACCGTCACGGAGATACGGGGACTGTAAAGCTCATTTGGGACGGTCAGTTTACACGTTTTTCAAATGCAGATTTCAATACTCCTCCGGAGGGCTAAGCTTTGACTGATAAAATAATCAACACTATTGAAATATACGGTATGATAAATAAAGACGATAGTATTACCGTCGCACTATCAGGAGGCGCTGACAGCGTATGTCTGCTAATGGTTTTAAAGGAACTTTCAAAATGCTTAGACTTTACTCTTGACGCTATTCATATAAATCACTGCATCAGAGGAGAGGAAAGCGACAGAGATGAAAACTTCTGCCGAGATCTCTGTAAAAAGCTCGGCATACCAATAACTGTTATGCGTGCTGACGTTCCTGCTGCTGCCGCAAAAGCTAAAAAGTCCCTGGAAGAAACCGCTAGAGATATCAGGTACGAAACCTTTAAAAATCATGCAGGAAAAAACGGTAAAATCGCTACGGCTCATACTCTGTCAGACAATGCGGAAACCGTTATCCTCAATTTGGCAAGAGGAACAGGTCTTAAAGGCCTATGCGGTATACCGCCTGTAAGAGATAATATAATACGTCCTCTTATAGATGTTACAAGACAGCAGGTCGAAGATTATTTAAATGAAAAAAATCAAGGATTTGTAACTGATTCTACAAATCTTTCAGATGACTATACAAGAAACAGGATCAGACACAACATTATTCCCGAAATATTAAAAATAAACGGCGGATTTTATAAAACATTTTCAGCCGGACAAAAAATATTAAAGGAAGAAAACAGTCTGATTTCAGATTATGCAGAAAGTGCATATAAAAATTGCCAAAATGGCAAAGATAAAATAAGCGGATTGGATAAATATCCTGACGCTGTAAAAAAAAGAATTGTTTCTATGTTTTTAAATGACAATAATCTGCCTGTAAGCTATGATAAAATCAATTCAGTCAGCTCTCTTTCCGAAAAAAACGGAAAGATTAATATATTAAAGGGAATCTATATTACCGGTAAAAACGGTGTTATAACCGTAAATCAGGAAAATGAAAAAATTACCGAGGCTCAAGTTCCTCTTAAAATTGGTCGGAATTTTATTTTTAAGAATAAAGTTTTGATTGCTGAAGAAAATAAAAATGGTGACTTATTAATCGATCTAGACAAAGTTTGCGGGACGATTATTTTAAGAAACCGAAGATACGGGGATAAAATTAAACTTAGCGGACGAAGCTTTACTTCTTCCGTTAAAAAGCTTTTGAATGAAAATATTCCGTCTGAAAAACGCTCCTTTATTCACTTTCTGTCCGATGATTTGGGACTGATTTATGTTGAAAAAATCGGCGTTGCCGACAGAGTTAAAGTAACCGGGGAATCTATTCGGATATTATCCGTAACAACAGAGGATGTGATATGAATTGTCAGAACACGAAATAACAAAAGTCCTCTTTTCGGCTGAGGATATTAAAACTCGTGTTACAGAAATGGGAAAAGTTCTTACTGAGGATTATAAAAATAAAAATCCTCTTTTAATCTGTCCCTTAAAAGGCTCTTTTATGTTTTTTTCGGATATTGCAAGGGAAATAAAAATTCCCTGTGAAATTGACTTTATGGCTGTTTCAAGTTATAATAGTAATACGGTAAGTTCCGGAGAAATAAAAATTTTAAAGGATCTTACACAAAATATAAACGGCAGGCATGTACTTATTATAGAAGATATAATTGATACAGGGCTTACCCTTTATAACCTGAAAAAAATGTTAAGCAGCAGAAATCCGAAAAGCTTAAAAATCTGTACTCTTTTAGACAAGCCGTCTCGGCGTATCGCCGAAATCACAGGCGATTACTGCGGATTTGTCATTCCCAATAAATTTGTTGTAGGGTACGGCATGGATCTAAATGAGAAATACAGAAATCTGCCTTTTATAGGCATTTACGAACCCGAAAATACATAACTCGGCACCGCTTGGCGGTTTTGCCGCAGACAAAAGAATGGAGTGAATTTTTTATTGGCATCTAACAGAAATAACAGAGGTATTGCAGCATATATTGCAATTGCAGCAGTTTTAATCCTCGCATTTGTATTTATTTTTCCGCAAATTACAGATTCTAACAAAAAAACTCAGTATTCGGATATTATAAAATATTTTGACGATTACAAGGTTACCTCATATACTCTTGATCTCGGAACCGGAGATCTTGAATTTACTATCCAAGGGGAAGATAAAACACGTCAGTATAAAGTGCCAAATGTAAGCATTTTTCTTGATGATACCGATTCAGACGAAAATGACTACAGAACAGAATACAACAAAAAGCATCCTGACGCTCCTCTTAAACAGGATTACAAAAAAATCAAGGATAATTCTTGGATTCTTTCTGTAGTTCCTACTGTTTTAATGCTCGGTTTGGGTGTTGTACTATTCATATTTATGATGAAACAGGCAGGAGGCGGAGGTAAATATTCCTCCTTCGGAAAAGCAAATATAAAAAATCAGGCACGTAATAACGGTAAAAAAGTTACATTTGCCGATGTTGCCGGAGCTGACGAAGAAAAGCATGAAATGGAAGAAATTGTTGATTTCCTTAAAAACCCAAAAAAATACAGTGAAATCGGCGCTAGAATCCCAAAGGGTGTTCTTCTTTTAGGTCCTCCCGGTACAGGTAAAACACTGCTCGCAAAGGCTGTTGCCGGAGAAGCAGGCTGTCCGTTCTTCCCTATTTCGGGTTCTGATTTTGTTGAAATGTTCGTAGGTGTGGGCGCTTCAAGGGTACGTGACCTTTTTGAACAGGCAAAGAAAAATGCTCCGTCAATTATCTTCATTGATGAAATTGATGCTGTTGGGCGTCAAAGAGGCACAGGTCTTGGCGGCGGACATGATGAACGTGAACAGACTCTCAACCAGTTACTCGTAGAAATGGACGGTTTTACAGGCAATGAAAGCGTTATTGTAATAGCTGCTACAAACCGCCGGGATGTTCTTGATCCTGCGCTGCTGCGTCCGGGTCGTTTCGACAGACAAATTGTTGTTAGCTATCCGGATATAAAAGGACGTGAAGAGGTCCTAAAGGTTCATACAAAAAACAAGCCTTTAGCTCCGGACGTTAACCTAAAAACAATTGCGCAGACAACTGTAGGCTTTACAGGAGCTGACCTTGAAAACCTCGTTAATGAGGCTTCGCTTCTTGCAGCTCGTGCTGACAGAAAAGCTATCACTAAAGAAGATATAGAAGAGGCTACAATTAAGGTAGTTGCCGGTCCTGAAAAGAAATCACGTGTGGTTACCGAACGTGAAAAGAAGCTTACTTCATATCATGAAGCCGGTCATGCAATTTGTACCTATTACTGCCCATCACAGGATAAAGTCCATCAGGTATCAATTATCCCAAGAGGTATGGCAGGAGGTTTTACAATGTCACTTCCTGAGCATGACAAGTCATATATGAGTAAAACTGAAATGTATGAAAATATCGTAACGCTTCTTGGCGGACGTGTTGCTGAAAAACTTATACATGATGATATTTCAACAGGTGCTTCAAACGATCTTGAAAGAGCAACTTCTATTGCAAGAAATATGGTTACAAGATACGGATTCAGCGAAAAACTCGGTCCGATGGTTTACGGTAATGACCAGAGCGAAGTATTTTTAGGAAGAGATTTCAACAGCAACAGAAACTATTCTGAAAATGTTGCTGCTGAAATTGATGCTGAGATGAGAGAGATTATTGAGGGCGGCTATCAGCAGTCTAAAGATATTCTTGAAGAACACATGGAACAGCTTCATTTACTTGCTAAATATCTTATGAAGTTTGAAAAGATCGACGGCAGCGATTTTGAAGTTCTTATGAAGGGTGAAATGGATCCAAAGATTTTTGAAGATTCTCCTGAAAAAACACAGGAAAATACTGAATCCACAACAACACCTTCCGAACCGGAAACCAAAGATGATTCTTCTGAAACAGAATAATAAAACTAAGGAGATTGCTAAAGCAATCTCCTTTAAAATTAATATTAGGTTTAATTAATTCCTTTGTATTCAACCAAACCGCTTTAAAGCGGTTTTTATTTTATTCAATTAAAAAAAGAGCACCGCTATTGAGCGGTGCTGAGAGAGGGGGATCACACGGTCAGGTTTACCGTGCTATTAAAGGCCCATACAGACCAATGAAAATATCAATATTTAAAAATCACAAGTGAAGTAATTCTTATTTGTATTAATTCTGAAAACCTTGTTTTCAGTTGTTTTTTTAAGACAAAGCGAACAAACAAATTCGCCGTTTATAATAAATTGTGTAAATGAAAATCCATCACACCCCACAACGTTTATATTATCCTCACATATTATAAATTCCGCACTTTTCAACGGATATGAAATTCCAATCCCCAATGCCTTAACAAAGCTTTCCTTAAGAGTCCAAATTCTAAAAAACATTTCATTAATATTTTCCGAGCTTTCCACAACATTTTTTTCCCTTTCGGAAAAAGCACGCCGCATAACTCCGGAAAGACATTCCCTAATGTTCTCGGCATCAATACCAACTTCTGTATTTTCTATAGCACATACAGCAAGTTCCTGGCAGTGAGTTATATTAAAATATAAGTCATTACAATTCTTAAAAAAAGGCTTTCCATACTCATTATATGTGATGGCATTTTCATTAAATTCAATGCCATAGGATTTCAAACCTTCAGATAATATAGTGTAAACAGATTTTCGCAAACTTTTTTTATGCAGTACCTTATCATTATCAAGATCAAAAGGACGCCTGATAAAATAAAGCATTTATCAGCCCTTTTTAGCTGCTGACTTTGTTGTTTTTGTTGTCTTGGAAGATGCCTTAACAGTCTTAGCCGCAGTTTTAGAATCTGATTTTACAGTTGACTTAGTTGTTTTGGTCTTGGTTGTTTTAGATGCCTTTGCTGCTAAAGGCTTAACAGGTTCTTCCTTCACTTCTGACTTCGCCGCAGTTTTAGAAGTTGATTTTCTTTTTGTAACTGTTTTAGGCTTTTTGTTTTCTTCAATAATCGGCTGAATTGAAAGAGCCTTTGAAATATCACCGTCAACTGTAATTTTTCCGGCTTCAAATGCTTCAATTGCTCCAAGCTTACCGCTTAAAATGCTAACAATATCCTCTCCGGATGCAGTAAGCACAGCATCATTATCTTTATAATCAAATGGTTCAATAAAAAGCTGTCCTTCATTGATTTCAGCGTAAAACGCACCGGAGCCTTCACCGGTAATATTAATCTGAAGTGCAAGATGACCGTCATACTTGCTAACATCTGCCGAACCAAATTCTTTTTTTACCTTATCTACGATTTCTTCATATGTCATAGTTAAACTCCTCCTGTTAATACACTTAGCTATATTTACGCTTAAAGCATTTCAATTATTTTTTATAATATAGTTATAACATAGTTTCCATAAAGAAGTCAATTGATTAAATGTAGATTTTTTTTAATAAAAAAAGGACTAAAATCATCAGATTTTTTAAATTTTCGGTAAAAAGGCAATGTAAATATGCTTTTTACAATAGAAAATGAACAAATCATAAAACTTTTGATATAAAATACTGGTCATTTTGACTTATTAATCCATTGTGCAAAATGACGAATTAATTAATGTTTTTTTGTATAATACAACATTTTTTTACGGCTTGCTCCTTATAACCTAATATGTTATAATAATAATGTTAACTAAAGTTTGTACACAGGGGGATTTTAATGATTACCGACTTGAAAAATCTAAAGCTTAAGTTTTTTTATTTCCGGCAAAAACTGCAAAACTCAACTGCATATCAAAAATATTCTATTATAGTATTTTGCTTTCTTTGTTTTGCGGCAGTTATCATACTTCAGATCAAATTTATGATGCCGCTTGACAAGCCTCTGTACGGTCATGATCTGGGTTATCATATGCTTCGTACAGAAGCATTGAAACAAAGAATAGAAGATATGAACTTTTTTAACGGCGGAATTGACTATTTGTTTTACAATGGTGCGGGATATGCAAGTTCTTTAGCCTATCCGGATATGCTGTTATATATACCTGCTTTTCTTCGTATTGCCGGTGTCGGAATAGGTCTAAGCATGTCGATTTTTCTTATTGTTTGCAATATACTGAGCTATTTGTCAATGTTTATATGTGTAAGAAAAATATCAGGCAGTCCGGTATGCGGTACTATTGCAGCTGTTATTTTCTCATTATCTCAGTACAGACTGGATAATATGTTTACAAGATTTGCATTGGGTGAAATACAGGCGTATATTTTTTGGCCGATCATTATATACGGTTTATATGACCTAATATTTGAAGATTTCAAAAAGCCATATGTAATCGGAATCGGAATCACCGGAATGCTGCTTACTCACACCGTTTCAACTGCATTAGCATTAGGTTTATGCGTGATTTATGTTTTATTATTTATCAAAAGACTGATTAAATGTCCTAAAAAGTTCTTAAAGCTTGGTATCACAGCTTTAATTGTTGCTGCGATAACCTCCTTTTATTGGATTCCTCTTCTGGAATTTATGTCAGCTTGTGACTTGACAGTTGCACATCCCAGAAATGCAGCGTCACAATTTGCCGGGGATTTTATTAATTTATTTAAAGATATTCCGCTGATGTATTCCGATGCCGGTATGGGGATAGTAATTTTCATGCTTTGCATTCCGAGAATTGCATTATGTAAAAATTCGCCGATTTACAAATCCCACAAAATTTCCGAAACTGATAAAAAACGTCCTAAGCTTCTTGCCGCTGCCGACTCATTTATGATTATCGGATTTTTACTATGCATAGCTGCAACTGATGCTGCTCCATGGAAAATATTAGCTCATATTTTGGATTTTCTGCAATATCCTTATCGCCTATTTGCTTTAGCTGCTGCTCTTATCGCTATTGCTGCGGCAATATTTATATACTGTCTTACAAAATTTACAAATTCACAAAAGACCGGAATGGTAATAGTTACAATATTAACGGTTATATATTCATGTATACACATTCAAACTATCGCTCCGATACATTTGGATAAATTACCTGACGATCATTTTGAGTATTCGGAAAACACATTTGATATCAGCTACGGAGAATGGCTGCCATGGGCTACTCAAATTAATATCGGCTATTCTAAAACAATGACAGATAAACTTGTTTTGAGCAACGGACAAGGAGTATCCTTTGGAAGATATAACGGATACCTTGAGTTTATTTTACCGGATGAAGGCGCTGATTACGCTGACGTACCGTTTATCTGGTATAAAGGCTATACGGCTGCTGATGAAACAGGAAAAGAACTGGAAATTTCAATGTCTGATATCGGTTTTGTAAGAGTCGATACATCTGACGCCCAAGGAAAAATTAAAGTGCAATATAAAATCACACCGTTAAAAATATTATCATACTTTATTACACTGGCAGCTATCATAGTTCTTATTATAATGATTATAAGAAAAATAATACTCCGAAAGCGAAAAAATAAAACAAATTCTACTGCCGCCATGGAAAAAACGTAAAGACTTCAATCTATGATAAACTGTTAAACAACAGTCCTGCGGAAAGTTTTAATTGAGGGGACACCCTGCAAGAGAGGGTGTCCCCTATTATAATTAATTGGTATATGATAATTGCAATAAATCAATTTCAAATCCTTGACATTTTTATAAAATTATTGTAAAATAAATATAATTGTGTAAAATTATAAAAAGACGGATAAACAGGTAAAAGAACGGCTTTGACTGTTTCCGCAGAAGGGAATTATTCTAAAAATGAGCAACCAAACAAATACAGTAAAGAGCGGGTTCGGCTCAAGACTGGGATTTATTCTGGCGGCTGCCGGTTCTGCGGTAGGGCTGGGCAATATTTGGCGTTTTCCTTATCTAGCAGCTAAATACGGCGGAGGAATGTTTTTACTTATATATCTGATACTTGCTGTTACTTTTGGATTTGCGCTTATGATTACAGAAATTGCAATTGGCAGAAAAACAGGGAAAAGCGTTATCGGTGCATATTCAGCCATTAACAGACATTTTACTCCTCTTGGTTGGATTGCGGCGGCAATTCCTGTGGTTATACTGCCATACTATTGTGTTATCGGAGGCTGGGTCTTAAAATATCTTACAGAATTTTTAACGGGCGGAGGAAAATCCACTGCCGACAGCGGTGAATATTTTTCTGCATTTATCGGAAGTTCTGCCGCACCAATGGTATTCTTTGCAATTTTTATTGTACTTACTGCGGCTGTTGTAATGCTTGGTGTAGAAAAGGGCATAGAAAAAGTCAGTAAAATTCTTATGCCTGTTCTAATGCTGCTGATTATCGGTATCGGGATTCATACTCTCACTCTTCCGGGTGCAATTGACGGTCTGATTTATTATGTTAAGCCTGACTTGTCTGAGTTCTCCATTAAAACGGTAATAGCTGCTATGGGTCAGCTTTTCTACTCAATGTCACTTGCCATGGGCATTATGATCACATATGGCTCATATATGCGTAAAGAGGATAATATTGAAAAGTCAGTAAGACAAATTGAAATTTTTGATACATTGGTAGCCTTTCTTGCAGGATTAATTATTGTTCCTGCCGTGTTTGTTTTCTCCGGCGGTGACAGAAACGCATTGAATGCCGGTCCCAGACTAATGTTTGTAACACTTCCGAATGTTTTTGATTCTATGTCCGGTGGACAGATTGTAGGTACTGTATTTTTTATTCTTGTTGCACTTGCGGCGCTTACATCATCAATTTCATTAATGGAAACTGTTGTATCCATTATGTGCGAACGTTTCAAAATAAAAAGAATTACAAGCTGTCTGATAGTAATTGGTTTTTCGTTCCTTTTAGGTATGGTTTCGATTTTCGGTTACAGTATATGGTCAGCATTTACCATTTTTAAAATGCAGATGCTTGATTTCTTTGACTTTATAAGCAATACTGTAATGATGCCTGTTGTTGCGCTTATGACTTGCGTACTCATTGGTTTTGTTGTTAAATCCAAATATATCGAGGATGAAATAGAGCTGAATGCTAAATTCAAGTCCAGATTACTTTATCGTATAATGATAAAATATATTTGCCCTGCTTGTATGATTGTCATATTATTATCCTCTCTGTTTATCTCACTTTGATAATTAAGGAGCGTTTGATCCATAGATCAGCGCTCTTAATTTTATATATGCCCTTGAATTGCCATAAAATCTATGATATAATAATAGTAATTATATTTGTGAAATGGAGAACTATTTAATGATTACAGTTTCAAACGTCAGTATGCAATTCGGCGGTTCTACGCTCTTTAAAAACGTTGATTTGAAATTTACCGGCGGCAATTGCTACGGTATTATCGGTGCTAACGGTGCAGGAAAATCAACCTTTTTGAAAATATTATGCGGTGATCTTGAACCTACAACAGGTGAAGTTTCTATTCAGAAGGGTACCCGTCTTTCTGTACTGAAGCAGGATCACTTCGCTTTTGAAGAATTTACAGTACTTGACACAGTAATTATGGGTAACGCTCGTCTTTATGAGATAATGAAACAAAAAGATGCTTTATATGCCAAAGAAGACTTTACTGAAGAGGACGGCGTTTTAGCGTCCGAGCTTGAAGCTGAATTTGCAGAACTTAACGGCTGGGAAGCAGATTCTGATGCTTCTAAGCTTATTCAGGGTCTTGGTCTGTCAGAGGAAATTCTGTATTCTCAGATGTCCACTCTGGACGGTAATGAAAAAGTCAAGGTTTTACTTGCACAGGCTCTTTTCGGCAATCCGGATATCATTCTGCTGGACGAGCCTACTAACCACCTTGATATTGACGCTGTTAAATGGCTTGAGGACTTTTTGGCTGAATACTTCGGTACTGTCTTAGTAGTATCCCATGACAGACATTTTCTTAACAATGTCTGTACTCATATTGTCGATATAGACTATACTAAAATCAAAATGTATGTGGGTAACTATGAATTTTGGTACGAATCCAGTCAGCTTATGCAGAGAATGATAAAACAACAAAACAAAAAAGCCGAAGAAAAAATTAAGGAACTTAAAGCGTTTATTGAACGATTCTCCGCTAATAAATCCAAATCCAAGCAGGCAACCTCAAGAAGAAAAATGCTGGATAACCTTACTGTTGAAGAAATGCCGGCGTCAAGCAGAAAATACCCTTTTATCGGTTTTTCTCCGGAAAGGGAACTTGGAAAGGAAATTCTTTCGGTTAATGGAATTTCAAAAACTGTAGACGGTGAAAAGTTACTGAACAATATTAACTTTACTCTTGGCAGAACCGATAAAGTTGCTTTTATAAGTGAAAGCGAACAGGCAATAACTATGCTGTTCAAAATCCTAATGGAAGAAGAACAGCCTGATGAGGGTACTTTCAAATGGGGTGTTTCAACCTCGACTTCATACTTCCCTGTTGATAATAATAAGTACTTTGACGGCTGCGAAATGTCCATAATAGATTGGATGCGACAGTATTCAACTGATGAAACCGATACTTATCTGCGTGGCTTCTTAGGCCGTATGCTGTTTTCGGGAGATGATGTTTATAAAAAGGTAAATGTCCTATCCGGAGGCGAAAAGGTTCGCTGTATGTTTTCAAGAATGATGCTTTTCGGCTCTAACGTACTGGTTCTTGACAGACCTACAAATCACCTGGACCTTGAGAGTATAACGGCCGTTAATAACGGATTGGTAAGCTTTAAGGGAGTTATTCTTTTAGCGTCCCATGACCACGAAATTCTTCAGACTGTTGCAAACCGTATTATAGAAATTACACCCAATGGCTGTATAGATCGTCAGGGAACGTATGAAGAATTTATTGAATTTAAAAAGAATTTATGATACCAATAACAAAACCGGACTGATAAAATGTCCGGTTTTGTTTGTAAAAGAATTTATTAATTAAACAACTGCTTTATGCCTGCGAAATATTAATTCACTTTTAAGTTCCTTTATTTTCACAGCATAGGTAACAATCAAAACTATATCGGCAAATACCCAAGCAACAGGACTTGCCAAACACACAGCTGTATACCCTATAGATGAAACAAGCAGAATTGCCACAAGAGATCTTGCCGCAAGCTCACTGACTCCTGCAAGCATTGGCAGCATACTGTATCCCAATCCCTGAAGAGAATTCCTGATAATAAACAGTACTCCAAGAAACGGATAAAAAATTCCGTTAATTCTTAAATAATATACTGATAGCTCAATTATTTTCTGCATGTTTTCAGGATCAGTAGTTTTTTTGTCTATAAACAAAGTAGTCAATGTTCCTCCCAAAAATGAAACCGCAGCGCAAGCAACTACACAGTAAATCATTATCATACCAATACTCTGCCCAATACCGGCGGTAATTCTTGAATACTTTCCGGCACCTCTGTTTTGTCCGCAATAGGTTGCCATTGTAATTCCCATACTTTCCATAGGTCCCATTGCTACAGTCTGTATCTTAATTGCCGCTGTCATAGACGCAACAGCAGTCTTACCAAGTGTATTAACAGCAGACTGCAAAATAATCGAACCAATTGCAGTAATAGAAAATTGCAGTGCCATTGGGACTCCGATAGATATAAGCTTTTTCATTTTTTCCATATCCGGTTTTAATTCAAAGGAATCGAATTTTAAAATATCATAATTTTTTATTATATAGAAAAGACACAGCAATGCAGAAATTCCCTGTGAAATAACAGTAGCAAAACTAGCACCAAATACACCCATTTTAAATACAATAATAAAAGTAAGATCCAAAATAATATTCAATACAGAGGAAATTCCCAAAAATACCAACGGCGTTTTACTGTCACCCAAAGCACGTAAAATTCCGGCAAGCATATTATAAAATATCGTAGCAGAAATTCCGGCAAAAATTACAATTATATATCGATATGCGTCATTATAAATTTCTTCCGGAGTGTTTGTAATTCGCAGTATGGGTCCGGTCAAAAGCATAGTAGTAACAGTCAGTATTACCGCAGCGGCTGCGCTTAAATACATGGAATTTGCCACATACTGCCGCATCTCCGAATGGTTCCCCGCACCAAAACTCTGTGCCACCGGAATAGAAAATCCACTGCATATTCCTAATGCAAAACCAATGACAAGAAAGTTTATAGCACCTGTAGAGCCTACAGCGGCAAGTGCGTCAACCCCTACATATTTTCCTACAATAATAGTATCAACCATATTGTAAAGCTGCTGAAAAACATTACCGAAAATCATCGGCAGAGCAAAGCTTAAAATCAATTTATAAGGTTTGCCCGATGTCATTTCTTTTGTCATTGACATAGTATATTTATCCTTTCTTGAATATTGTATTTTTTATATTTTTATGCTAAAATAAAATAATAATTTTCAAGTTTATGAAAACAGACTTTTATAATGGAGGTTAAACATGGAAGATTACAGTCACGAGCAGATACATTACCAAACAGATACGGGTATGCTGCTTGAAATTGTTGAAGTTTCCGGACATTCTGTTTCAAAACATTGGCATAACGGCTTTGAAGTTATTTATATTCTCAATGGTACAATGACCGTTAATATAAGCGGCAGAGATTATATACTCCAAAACGGCGGATTTGCTGTAGTAAATTCAAAAACTATTCATTCAACAGTCTGCCGAGGAAAATGCTCATATCTTCTTTTACAAATTCCTTATGAAACAATCAAGAAAAATATTCCTGATATTGACATTATCATGATAAGATGCATATGTCTGTCTGAAAAAAATACTAAAGGAAACCTTATAAAAATTTGTGATATTCTCAAAGATTTGAAATGCCTTTATGAATCCCCCAGAGACTGCGGTTATCTGCTTATGCTAAACAGTCTTGTTTATAATCTGCTTTATCATCTTGTCATAAATTTTAAGACCGGTATAGATCCTATCATGAAAGAAAAAGCTGACAGAAACATTCAGAGACTTGGTGTCGTTCTTCAATATGTCCGCCAGCATTATGCCGAAAATATTTCACTGAATAACGCTGCACGTATAGTTGCACTTAATAGAGAATACTTTTCACGTTTTTTCAAAAAATATATGGGTATGACTTTTATGGATTATGTTTTTGCCATTCGTCTTGAACATGCTTATTATGATATTGTCAATACAGACTTCCCTATAGGAAGTATTGCAGATCATCATGGCTTTGAAAAAAACTACAATTTTTTTGTCCGCAAATTTAAAGAGCAGTATGGATGTTCTCCCGGAGAGAAGAGAAAACAGCTTAATACTCCTTAACGTCCTCGACATAACAAATATAGTATAACAGTATACAGTCTTTTTTGCAATAGCAAATCATGACGACTATATTATACAATATTGACTTCTCTTACGCTTCTTACGCTTTTTGAAAAAAGCTTAGCAAAAACTTTTATTTCGTCCTCAGTTTTAATGTTGCATTTTCATAAGGCTCGACAAGTAAATTATAAAAAATATTAAGCCGTCGATTATATTAA